>NZ_JBCNFP010000134.1:0-27730 GCF_050481165.1 Paenibacillus cisolokensis | reverse complement strand
GCGTCTCCTTGCGCCGGTGGCGCAAGGACGGGGCCGACCTGGCCCGCGCCGCGGAAGCGCTGACCGCACTGGCCCGCCGTCGGGCCGTGCGGCTGCGGTTTTTGCCGTTCCATACCCCCTCCGACGCGGAAGCGTCGAAGGAAGTGATGGAACGGCTCGGCAGCCTGGGCGGCGGCAGCTCGGTCGAGCTGGCCGCCCCGGGCGACGATCCGCAGCGCATGCTGCTCGAGGTCGGCCGCTGCGACCTGCTGTTCGGCATGCGCCTGCATGCGCTGATCTACGCGGCCAACCAGGAAGTGCCGATGCTCGGGCTGTCGTACGACCCGAAGATCGACCAGTTTCTTCATCGGCTCGGTCTTGAACCGGTCGGCACGACGGAGCGGCTCGATCCCGAGGCGTTCGCCGATCAAGCGGTCGCGCTGCTCGAAGGCGGCGAGGCGTGGAGAGAACGTCATCGCGGCGCTATCCGGACGCTCAAGGCCGAGGCGGTGCGGCCCGCGCAACAAATTGTCCGGCTGCTGCGTTAGAGATATATACGGGAGGGATTCCTCTTCATGACAACGAGAACGGTTGAACAGCCAGCCGATGCAGGCGGGAAGGAGCGTCTTCCGGCTTCCGGCGGCTCGCCGGGCGAAGGCGGGCTGCCGGCCGTGCCGACAGTGCCGATTTACGGTATTCCTTTTTCCCGCATGAATATGGAGGATACGCTGCGATATATGACGGACGCCATCGAGCGGAAGCGGCCGATCCAGGTGATCACGGCCAATCCGATTATGGTGATGGCGGCTCTGGACAATCCGGCTTACTACAAGATGATGCTGGAAGCCGAGCTGATCGTGCCCGACGGCGCCGGCATCGTCTGGGCCGCTTCGTATGTCGGCCAGCCGGTCGCCGAACGGGTAGCCGGCTTCGATCTGATGCACAGGCTGATGGAGATCGGCAACCGGCGGGGATGGAGCGTTTATCTGCTCGGTACCACGCAAGAGACGATCGAGGCGGCGGCGGTCAACTTTCGCGACCGTTATCCGAACGTGAAGATCGCCGGTTTCCGCAACGGTTTTTTCGGGCCGGAAGAGGACGCCGATGTGGTCAAGGCGATCCGCAACGCCAAACCGGATCTTTTGTTTGTCGCCCGTTCGACGGATACGCAGGATCCGTGGATTGCCAAATATAAGCATGAATTAGGCGCGACGCTGATGATGGGCGTCGGAGGGAGCTTCGATATCGTGGCCGGCAAGCTGAAGCGGGCGCCGGTGCTGTTTCAGAAGCTGAGGCTCGAATGGTTTTACCGGCTGCTGCAGGAGCCGAAACGGTACAAACGAATGCTGGTGCTCCCCAAATTCGCCTTGAAAGTAATCCGAGACAAAGAAAACGTAACGAAAGGCCGCCCAACTTTGCCGTAATTCCGCCAAAATCATGAAAAATTCATGAAATTGGGATTGGAGATTCTTTTTTGATCGGAGTATAATCAATCCGGTAGAAAAAAAGGGGGTTGGATTATCCCAGTGGGCGTTACTTACGTATATCTCATCGGATTTGCTGTCGCGCTCGTCCTCGCGCTTGTATTGACGCCGCTCGTCAAATCGCTTGCGTTTCGGATCGGCGCTATAGACAAGCCCAATTACCGCAAAGTGCATACGCGGGTCATGCCGCGTCTTGGCGGTCTCGCCATATATATCGCTTTTGCCGTCGCGCTGTTCGTCGCCTTGCCGCTTATGCCGGACAGTCTGCTTCGTCCCTACGATATCAATCTGATCCGCGGGCTGCTCGTCGGCGGAACGATTATTGTGCTGATCGGCGCGCTGGACGATCGCTTCGAGCTTTCGGCAAAAGTGAAGCTGCTCGGCCAATTGGCCGCTGCTTGCGTCGTCGTATTCGGATTCGGCATTCATATCAATCTCGTCAACATCCCGTTCGGTGAAACGATGCAACCGATTGCCGACTGGCTCAGCATTCCGCTTACGATCATCTGGATCGTCGGCGTCACCAACGCGATCAATCTGATCGACGGTTTGGACGGATTGGCCGCCGGCGTGTCCGGCATCGCCATCGGGACGATTCTCGTCATGGCGGTCATCGTCGGATTCGAACCGATCGTTCTGCTCAGCACGCTGATGCTCGGAGCCATTGCCGGATTTCTGGTCTTCAACTTCCACCCGGCCAAAATATTTATGGGCGACTCGGGCTCCCTGTTCCTCGGCTTCAGCCTGGCGACGCTGTCCATGCTCGGTTTCAAGCAGGTCACGATCGTTTCGTTCGTCACGCCGCTGCTCATTATCGGCGTGCCGCTGTCCGATACCTTCTTCGCGATCGTGCGCCGCTGGGTCAACAAGCGCCCGATTTTCGCTCCGGACAAAGGCCATCTGCATCACCGCTTGCGGGAGCTCGGCTTCAGCCATCGCCGCACGGTGCTGATTATTTACGGCGTGGCGGCGTTTTTCGGCGCCTGCGCGATTTTCCAGGCGGCTGTCGTGCAATCCTCGGGCGCCAACTGGGTAACGTTCGTCGTCATATGCTTGCTGATGTTCGGCTTGCAGATCGGCGCGGAACTAATCGGTATCGTGGACAAAACGAGACGTCCCGTGCTCGATTTCCTTGCGAGACTGCGCGCAAAGCCGGACACCCAGTCCCGTTCGAAATAAGGTATTGTTTGTTCAAGCTCCGTTTTCCCGGCCAGGGAGGCGGGGCTTGTTTGCATTTACGAGCAATTTGCCCGGATAGTCTAAACTTTTTCCAGCTGCCGACCGATAACAGAAGATACGGACAATCAGGAAGAAGGAGGCTTACCGTGTTTAGAAAATTGGGTATCGGTCTTGTTGTGCTGGCGCTTATGGTGCAGCTGCTGCCGTTTTCCGGCGTGCAGCAAGTATCGGCCGCAACGGGCAGTTTCACGTTTCCGTCGGAAAGCGACAGAGCGACACAGCCGAGGATTACGACGGACAGCCGCGTGACGCTTACAGGCACGATTACCGGCGTCAGCTCGTCGTCCATTTCGTATCATGTTTATCAAATTATCGACAATAACGGAACCGACGATCCGAATGACGATCTGATCGGTTCGAAGCGCGAAAATGTGACGAGCAATATTTATGTCAACGGATCCACGATTCAAATCTACAATCTGGAGCTGTTCCCCGGATTGAACCGCATTACGTTCCAAGGCATGCAGGGAGGCGGGGAGGTCAGCAATTCGATCTATATCGAGTACCGCAACGGCCCGGTGTTCTACAATCTGAGCGCCGAGCTGGACGGCAACCGTTTCGAGATGTCCGAGAACAGCACGACTGTTGTGCATTCGCAGCCGTCGCGCGGAAGGGCGAACGCCGATATTACGATTTCCGGTAATGCGCCCAACGCGCAAAGCGTTACGATCATCGTAAACGGCAGCAGCAAAACCTATTCGGTGAACTCCACGAACAATTTCTCGTTCGTCGCTGCGCCGATCAATGTCCGCAAGGGCAAAAATCTGGTGACGATCAAAATTTCCAATGCCAGCCAAACGATCGAGACGACGCGGGAAGTGGTGTTCTACAACGGCAGCGTCACGTTCTATGATGTGAACATCAATGATCCGGGCGGCGCGACGGAGGCGTTGGAATATAATCCGAATCTGATTGTCACGGACATTAACAATTTGACGATTACCGGGAAGGTTATCGTGCCGAACTCGTACCATCCCGAGGCGGCGAATCCGAATACGAATGTTCCGCATCCGGATCCGACCCAGCCGCTGCCGATCAAATATACGTTGAAGCAAGGCGCGACGACCGTCGAGAACAGCACGGTCAACGGAGCGGTATCCGGCACCTACAAAGAGAGCGCCCCGTTCTTTATTTTCGAATATACGATTCCGCTTACCGGATCGCTGCTTCAGTTTAACAAAGCGTACAATCTGCAGCTGCTCGCCGAGAACGAGGTGAACAAGCGGCTTGGGGTGTCGCCGACCGAGGAAGGAACGGACGAACTTTATTTCTCGCTCCGCGATGCGAATACGCCGTATGTCTACCAGGTTAACTATTTGCCGGGCTACAAGCCGACAAGCTATGAGAGCCTTTCCGGAACGAAGCTGGAAGGCGCCAACATTTACGGCCTTCCGCTCGGAATGGAAATTTTGATCGGCAACCCGGGAGCGGGCGGTCATACGGTCGATCTGACGAAAGTAACGAGCCAGAGCGGTCAGGTGGCAACGCTGACTGCCGCCGATTACGAGATCAAGCCGCTGTCGCAGCAGCTTGTGACGCGCACGGTCGACGGCGTGGCCCGGACGTTCCAGCGAATTGTCATCGAGCTCAAGAAACTGCCGTTCGAAGGCACGCAGACGATCGAATACGATCTGAACGGTACGACGGGGCAAGTGACGTTCAATATGCTGTTCGGACCGTTCGTCAAATATGACGGCGTATTTGACGGTATGGTCATTGACGACGACACGACGTCTTCGACTCGCCTTCAGGACATTATCGATACGAAGCTGAAGAAATTCAAAGGGCAGCTGCTCAATATCAACAATACGAACGAAATTCGCTACGAGCCGGATACGGCCAACAATAAGCCGCAGACGATTTTCTTCTATATCAACAATTTGCCGGTCAAGATCGTGCCGGTTTCCGGCAGCCCGAACGATACGAACTTCGTTCTGGACAATAGTTACCGCCAGCAGGCGCTCGACGCGCTGTTTGCCGGCGAGAACGAAATCCGTTTCGTGTTCCAGGGGTCGAAAAATTTCTACGAGAAGACGATCAAAATCAATCTCGTGCCGACCAATCTGCCGGTCATTCCGGTAGCGGGGACGTCGGGCGTCTTCCCGTACAGCTCGAACCTGGACGAGCCGCTGCCGAACGATCCGAACTTCCCGCTGTCGGGCAGCGTCTACACGACGACGAAGCCGGATATGAACATCTACGGCACGTTCGATTTTATCGATCTCGGAACGAGCTATGCCGCGGTGGACAGCAGACTCGGGGCAGGAGCGAGCATCGATCCGGCCAAATACATTTTGAAAATTACCGGTTCGACGCTCAAAGAACCGATTTCATGGGATTTGTCCAAGCCGTTCTATGTCATTGACAGCTCTTCCAACCAAACGCTTGGCATCTACCCGTCCACAGGCAGCATTTCGGGATTGTTGACGGTGTACTATGATGTCGCGACGCAATCGTTCTCGTTTATTTTGAAAGACCAGAAGCTGAATGCGGACGGCAGTCCGAGCGTTTACAATTTCTACGTGTACAACAGCGGAGAGACGGGACCGCGCGCCAGCTACCGGCTGGAGGTCGATCCGACGTCGCTGCCGTACGATATTTTGCGGCCGATTCTGCCGCACAAATCGATTGTCAACCAGAACTTTATCGAGGTTATCATTAACGCGCCCGGCGCCAACAACGTCGTCATCAACAAAATGCAAGCCGAAAAAATCGATTTCGATTCCGACAACGACGGCGTCATCGATTATCCGGGTGCGTACCGCGCCATGGTGACGGGTCTCAAATCCGGAGACAACAAAATCAACTTTACCATCACAAGCGCGAACGACACGATCTCGGATTCGTTCACGATCCGTTATGTGCCGACGAATATTCCCGGCGCGCAAGTGATGGAAGGAATGAAGTCGTCGCATAAAGTGTTTGAAGGCAGCATATCGTTGAAATTCGAGAAAAATACGTCGCTGATTCGCCGCGACTTCAATGTTCCGGCCAATTTGAAAAACCAGGTGTTCAGCGGACATCAGCTGCTGTTCGGCATTGCCAATCCGGAGGACGGGGTTGTGGACCGGAGAGAGTTCGAAACGTTGCCGGCCAATTTTGACCGCATTCTGGAAAGCTTCGGCACCCGTTTCCGGGTATCGTTCCCGACGCGATTCACGAAAGCGAGCCCGGTATACTGGATTGACGCCGGTCTTGCCGACGACCCGAACACGAAGGCTTATGATCCGTTAAAGTACGGCGTCGACCCGTACCAGTATCCGGGTACGACGGGACCCGGCGGCACGAAAATTCCGACCTACGACGAGCGGCCGGACGATCGCGAGCTGATTACATCCAAAGCGGGAGAGCTGACGCTGGCGTTCGATCCGAACATGCGCGACAGCATCGGCACGATCATTACCGTCTTCCGTTATGATGTGAAGGGCAAATACTGGGAGAATATGGGCGGCGTCGTGGACACGAAGAAAAATACGGTCACCGTTCCGTTCACCCAGTTCGGCTATTATGTTGTCGGCAAGATGGTCTATTCGTTCACCGACATTACGAGCCATCCGTATGCGCGCAACTACATGGAAGCCATCTATGCCAAAGGCATTATGAATGCGGCCGGGTTTGACGAGTTCGGCGGAGACATGTATATTACCCGCGGCGAATTTGCCCGCATGATCGTCAAGGCGCTTGACATTCCGCTGAACTACGAGCTGAGCAAGCCGCACTTCGACGATGTGCCGAACATTATCAATCCGGATGCGCTGTGGGATTTCCGTTATATCGAGACGGCTGCCCGCGAGGGTATTATCCGCGGCACGTTCCCGCGCACGTTCGAGCCGAACTCGAATCTGACGCGCATGGAAGCGGCGCTTATCATGGCTCGCGCGCTCGATCTGAAGCTTCAAACCGATCCGGATAAAATCCAGAAGGATCTGGAAAAGCAGTTCAAGGACGCATCCGACGTGAGCTACTACGCCAAGGCGGCCGTATCCGCCGTCGCCAAGAAAGGCTATATCGTGGGCGCGCCCGTCGATGCGAATGATCCGAAAAAAGGCTTTGTGTTCGAGCCGCGGTCCAACCTGCTGCGTTCCGATGCGGCCATCATTGTCGGACGGATTTTGGCCGACTTGAAGCGGCTGCCGAAAATCAACTGACGAGTCAAGAAGGCCGAGCCGGTCATAGGACAACTATGGCCGGCCTTCTCGCTTCCTCGACAAAAGACGAGATGATTCGATAAATAGAAATGTTTATCGTCGACGATGCCAGGGAACTGCGGTATACTAGTAGAGTGAAGGCGCGATTGCCGTACATACTCTTCTGTGGCCGACGATTTGGGCGATAAAATTTTTTATTTTTTTTCGGACCGCGAAACTTTTTCGGATATTCTGCGTCAAATAACATGTAGTTGAAAACGATGCAGCTGAAAGATTATTTGTCGAATGCGAAGCGGAAGCCGCTGCGGTTGGTCCGGCATGCGGAAGGAAGTTTCGCAAGTGATTCTCAAGTGTTTCACAAGCACCCGGAAAGTTTTACTATTTTTAAGAACGTTTTGGAACGTATTCTCAACTTTCTCTTTACGGTGCTGATAGGCCATTGTATAATGTGATAGTGGTGGCTTTACTCTACCACATTTTTCTACCTGCATTTACAAGTTTCTGCGACATGTTCTTACAAGGGTTAAAGCATGATTGCAGACATCATTTATATCATCATATTGCTCTACTCTGGGAAGGAGGTGAATCGGCAGATGAGGGAAACGAGCAATCCTATTTCCACACAACAACTGAAGCAATTCAGAGGAGGAGAAAAAAAGGTTATGAAGAAAAGTTTGTCTTTGCTCGTAGCCATTGCCATGGTGTTCTCCATGTTCGCATCTATGGCATCCGCGGCTGAGCTGACTACGCAACAAAAGTTCGATGCCTTGAAAGAGGCTGGCATCTTCACCGGCTATCCGGACGGAAGCGCTGGTCTCGAGAACGACATGACCCGCGCGGAGTTCGCGAAAGTGCTGGCTCTGCTGAACGGCCTGGACCTGAACAACGCCAAGGCTACATACTCCGATGTGTCCGCTAACCACTGGGCGCGCGCACACATTGGTGCTGTATCCGATGCAGGTCTGATGAACGGTATCGGCGGCGGCAAGTTCGGTCCGACGATCGTAGTAACGGTTGAACAACTGGCTAAAACGATCGTTCTGTCCAGCGGTCTGCAACAATCCAATGCAGAAGTAAAAGGTACGGTCAGCAACTGGGCGAAAGGTTACGTAGCTGCGGCTATCGAAGCCGGATTCATCCCGGAACAGTCCGACTACACGGCTAACGCTACTCGTGGCCAACTCGTCGACGCTTCGTACGAAGTATTCGTGCAAAAGCATAAAACGACGATCACGAAAGCCGCTCAAACGGGCGCTAAAACGATCACTGTCGAATTCAGCAAAGCGCTGACGGACGACGAGAAGAAAGATCTGACGTTCGAAGTGAAGAATGGCAATAATACGATTGCTGTTACCGCTAAATATGCAGAAGACAACAAATCTGTTGCTCTGACTGCAAGCTACCTGCCGGAAGGCAACCTGACGGTAAACGTTAAAGGTTTCGATCCGCTGACGGTTAAGACGGAGAAAGAGCGTGCCGCTTCGATCGAAATCGGCGCTCCGACGCTGCAAAAAGCCGACAACCAGGATCTGCGCGTCAAAACGCTGAACCAGTTCGGCGAAGAAATCAAGTTCGCTACGGTTACCGTTACGGCATTCAACGCAACGAAAGGCATCAGCATTCCGGTAAGCGCAGGGAAAGTAAACCTGGCTTCGGACGATGTTGCCAAAGTTGACGATACCATCGTCGTTACGGCAACCAATGTGAACGGTCTGTATGCTTCCAAACAATACAAAGTTGTTACGGCAAGCTCCGCAACGAAGATCGAAATCGGCGAAGTTCAACCGCTGAAAGATAAAACTCGCATCACCGTTGGTGACAAAGGCCTGGTTCTGCCGATCAAGCTGACGGATCAATATGGTCAAGAAATCAAGCTGAACGCTACCACGGCACCGAAAAAAGTAGTAAACAACTTCTTTGCTCTGGACGGTATCACGTTCTATGCCGGCGGAACTGGCGCAGTCGACAACTTCTCGGTTGACAAAGACGGCAAAGTAACGTTCGAAGCAACTCAAGCAGGAACTGTCACAATTACCGCAACGAATGCTGCTGTAGCTAACGCTTATGCTTCTGTCACGGTTAATATCGTTAACCCGGCTGAAGTGAAAGAACTGAAGCTGAGCAACCCGAACTCTTTCGTTGTATCCGGTGAAGAAGTAGTCGTTCCGTTCGAGGCTGTAGATTCGTTCGGCGCGGTTATCGATCCGAAAGAAGTTTCGCTTGACAAAGTTCGTTTCCTGTCGGCTGTAGAATTTGCGGCTGGCTATCCGAAGATCAACGGCAAAGGTGAACTGCTGTTCAAGTTTGCCGGTCACGGCATGACGAATGTTCTGGTTGTCGTTAATGGTTTCACCACTTCTCAACTGCAACTGGACGTTCTGAAAGCTTCCGAATTCCAAGCTCTGAACGGCGTAAAAGACGTTCTGACGACGCTGGTTGAAGGTGCAAGCGTTGAGTTTGACAAGGACAACATCACGTATGTTGACCAATATGGCCGCACGAAGAATGTGACGGACGGTACTTATACGATTGAGACTGCTGACGCTTCGATCGCCAAAGTCGAGAACGGACGTCTCGTAGCTGTCAAAGAAGGCAGCACGACGCTGACGATCAAGTACACGGCCGTACAAAATGCAACTCCGCTGGAAGTTGGCGTAACGGTTGTCAAAGCTAGCGACGTTAAAACCTATGAGATCAAATCCGTAGGCACGATCTATGGCAATAAAGATCAAGGTTTCGACAGCAAGTATGCGAAGACTGTTGAGCTGGTCGGCAAAATCGGCGATACGCAAGTAGCACTGGTGAAGTCGACTCCGGACTTCGTAACGAGCTCCGTTCCGGGTGTAGTGGCTGTTGATTCGTACGCTTCCAAAATCGTAGGTAAAGCAGCCGGTACGTCTACTATTGCAGCTTATGTAGGCAGCAATAAAGTTGCCGAAGCTTCTGTAACGGTTTCTGATGCAGCTCCGGTTGCAACTACCGCTAAATTCAAAGAAGCTGAATACAAAGTTGCTAAAGACAAAACGATTACGGTTCAAGTGGAAGTTAAAGACCAATACGGCGTTGATTACGCAACGGCTGGCGTCCTGCTTTCGGGTGACACTGCTGTGGCAACGACGAGCGGTCTGACGGTAACGGGCGTGAAGAAAGGCTCGACGACGCTGACTTACGTAACGTCGAACGGCACTACGGCTACGGCTTCCCTTGAAGTTACCGCCGAGTAATTTGTAACTCAAAAAAGCAGAGACCCCAGGGTCTCTGCTTTTTTATATACATAAACAAGCAAATTTTGCATAATTCTCGAAACAATCATAACCCCTCATACGTCTAACATAGTAGAAACGTACAGGAGGAATGATTCGTGAATCATAGGTGGTTGAAGTATGGGGTCGTCACCGTTACCGCTTCGGCAATGTTATTTTCCAGCACTCCAGTTATAATTCCGCAGACAGCGCAGGCGGCTGCAGTTCAGAAATCGATCTCGTCGCAATATGTCCGGCTTAATTCGACGAGTGTTTTATCCGTAAGAGATGCTCATTTCCTGATGCAGGAAAAAGGGAAAGTGCTGGCTTTTAACGTTTACATAACGAACAACAGCTCGCGCCCGCTTAATTTGATCGACTATTGGATTCGGGTAAAAACGAAAAACGGCAAAGTTTTTAAAGCAACGCTTGTGGAATCGGACAAAGAGAAAACATTCGTTCCGGCAAAGACGACGGAAACGTTAACGTACTACGCCGTTGTAGATTCCGGCACGAAGTTGTCCGATCTGCAGTTTCAGGCGATAAAATGGGATTTCAGCGCAGCCAATTACGAGCGCTCATTGGGAACGATTTCGGCTCCGAGCAATGCAACGGACAAAGTAGGCGCATTCAAGGCTAAAACGATGCGCTTCCAGAACACAAAAATCCGTTCCGCAGTGAAGCAGGCTTTCATTACGGAAGATAAAAGCAGTGCATATATGACGATCAACTTCCTGCTCGAAAATTCAGGCTTGCAAGCGGCTAACGTATCCGCATTGAAGTTTTATGTTCAGACCGAAAGCATGTCCGTCTATACCGTCAACGCACCGGATTTGGAGCAGATGGTCATTCAACCGAAAGAGCGGAAGATCGTGACGTTGAATGTGACGCTTCCAAAGTCGGTTGCCCGCAAGCCGTTGTCGATCGTCGCGGCATTGAACGATGAAGCGAGCAAGGTGCAATTGCCTTTGGGCGTCTATGCTTTGCCGTCCGTCAAACCGGCCGCCGCGTTGGCTTACGGCAAAGCGCGTACCGTGTACATGAGCGGGCAGCCGATTCGCACGTCGGTCGGAGCTGCCGTGCTTACGGAAAATGACGATGGATACGGATTGACTATTGATTTCAAACTGAAAAACATCGGTTCGAATTCGATTGACACGCCGAATCTGGAATTTATTTTGCATACGAAAGGCTATGTAAGCTATCCGCTCACTTATTCAAAAGAAGAGAACGGGAAGCTGCTGCCGAATATCGAGAAAAAGCTGGAACTAACCGGTCAGATCCCCGACGAGGCGCAGTTGAAAGATGCCACGATCGAACTGAGAATGGGAGCGACGGAAAAGGACAAAGGATACGTCATCGGAAACTACAAAACGGTCTCGCAATCGTCGGCTCCGAGCGAAGGATCGCTCAGCAGTTCTTTCGTCTATGACGAAAAGTACGAGATCAAATTGAATAGTATTCAGCGTTCTCCGCTTCAGGACAGCGATATGCTCGTAGCCGATATCACCGTGACGAACAAAAGCAACGAATCGCAAAAGATTCCAAATCTGAGCGGTTACTTTATGGTTAACGGCGTGAAAGTGGAAGGCGATTACAAGACGATCAGTCTGGATGACACGATCACGATCGCGCCCAAAGCGACCTACAATTATGCCGTCTATACGAAAATTCCGTATACGACTACAATCAATAGCGTGTCCTTTGTAAGTACGGAACCTGTGCAAGACAAACCGGCGAAAAATCTGTACCGGTTTACAGGTCAGAAGTTGAGTGAAGTACCGGCATACGGCGTTACAAGAGCTTATGAAATTACGAATATCGGGAAGAAAGCAAACGCGACTCTGCTTCGTTCCGTTATATTCGAGGGCGAGAAGACAAGACATTTTTACTCAGAGTTTGTCTTGACGAATAAGGAAGCGAGAGCGGCTAATATTGCACAGCTTGGCGGTTATGTGCAGGATGCGAGCGGTCAAGTGGTGCCGGTCCAATTCTCTGAAACAAGCGGAAAACTGATGCCCGGCGGCAAAATCTTGATTTCGGCATGGGCGAAACTGCCGAGCCAGTTCGACATTTCGAATTACAAGCTGTTTATCGGTCAAGGTGTGGAAGCTGCCGGTACCGGAACGCCGCAGGAAGGCAAACCGGCGCCTGTCGCCGAACGGGTTATCGTGAAGCCCGTCTCCTACTCCCTGTCAGGCAGCGGCGATACCGGTATCGATACCGATCTGAAAAACATCGCTTTGGCCGGTCACGAGCTCTCACTCCAAAAAATACGCGCTCAGTTGAGAGTAATATCCGGCTTTACGGTTGAAGGCATCGATTTGTCAACCCAATATACATTGACGCAAAACGAAGAGTACGATGTGATTGCCGGCGAACGCAAAATTATGATCGAATTTGTCAATCAGGACTCCCACCAGGTAACCTATAGCAAAACATTTACGATTGACAAAGAGGCGGAAGGTCAGGAAATGTTAAAGAAAGGTACAAATGTGCCGCTGACGATCACGTTCGCCGATCCGGAAGTGCAGAGTAAAATTTCGGATTATAAAAAATACAAGCTGAACATTTACGAAGTATTCCAGGATACCAAGCTCTTGATCGCTTCGAAAGAACTGACCTGGTTCACGACGGAAGATTGATAGAGGAATCGCCGATTTATTGGCTAGAACAAGGTAGACCGCTCTGCCGGAATGAAGTATGCTAGATTTATATGGCAGACGGAAGGGGTTAGCATGTTGCGTATGAAACAGCAGACGATACGACTGGCCGCCGCAATTGTCATTCTCGGAACCGGTTTGTGGATCGGAACGAAGTGGCCGTCTTCCGCCGATGTAGGAGGCGGCGCAGCCGTTCCGGGATCGGTGGACGATCCGGTCGTGACGAAGAGCTATGTCGATCAACGTCTGGCCGCATTGGGCGGCCAGTCCGGAGGAGGAACGGGAGGCGGCGGAACGACCGAGCCGTCTAACGGGCAGGGTGCCGCTTTTCAGGTTGTCGTCGTCAAAAAAGGAAAGACGCTGATCGCGCATGAGGGAGCGCAAGCCGTCGTCCGTTCGGGCAAGGCCGTTGCGTATTCACCAGACAAGAACGGGATTGCCGATGTAACGGATGGTATCGATTTGACGAACGGCAAGGCGGTGCCGGAAAACCATCTGATCCTGTTCCCGCGGGGCGGACGCGGAGTGACGACTGCCCCCGGCTTTAACGGCAACTTGACCGTCATTATCAGCGGCGGATACGATTTGAAAACTTTGCCGTAGTTATTTTTACCCTTATTGACAACAAGTTATACGCTTCGAAGAGCGTGAGGCCGAGCACAATAATGCCACTCCCCTTATCATGAAATCAACCCGGAGGTGCATGAAAGATGGCTCGACGCTCTTCGAATCAAGTTGTCGTTCCGGAATGCCGGCAAGCCTTGAATCAGATGAAATATGAACTGGCCGCTGAGCTTGGACTGGTGTCGCAAGCGTCGTTCGATACCGAATTTGCCGGCGAATTGGGTACATCTGCAAACAGCGGATACGGACGCGTCCAATGGGACAGCATTACAACCCGGGATGCCGGATACATCGGCGGCAATATTACGAAACGGCTTGTCCAACAAGCCGAGCAATTGCTTAACGGCAGCAGATAGTATCGAAATACAGAAAAAATTTACAGAAAAAATTGATGGAAGTGCCGTCAACCGCTATCCGTTGACACCAAGCGACAGTTGGGGTATTATAATGTCCTAGAAGCGTGGTCAAACAACCTTTTCCACTTCGGAAAAGGTTCATTTTTTGTGTAAGAGCAATGCCCTTATCCCATACTAAGGCTGTAGGAGGTAGATACGGATGTCGGTGAAAGGCAGACACCTGTTCACGTCGGAATCGGTCACAGAAGGCCATCCGGATAAAATTTGCGACCAAATCTCGGATGCGGTGCTGGATGCTTTCCTGGAGGTCGATCCTTATGCGCGCGTCGCTTGCGAAGTTTCGGTGGCCACCGGTCTTGTGCTGGTCATTGGCGAAATCAGCAGCCGCGCCGATTATGTCGATATACCGGCGATTGTGCGCCGCACCATCAAGGAAATCGGTTATACGCGCGCCAAATACGGATTTGATGCGAGTACTTGCGCAGTTTTGACATCGCTCAACGAGCAGTCTGCCGATATTGCGCAAGGTGTAAACGCGGCGCTGGAAAGCCGGGACGGCAAAGACGTGAGCCAGGAGAGTGAAAACATCGGCGCCGGCGACCAGGGACTGATGTTCGGCTTCGCAACGAACGAAACGCCTGAATTGATGCCGCTGCCGATCGCGCTTGCGCACCGTATTGCCCGTCGCCTGTCGGAAGTGCGCAAGGACGGCACCCTTGACTACCTCCGGCCCGATGGCAAAACCCAGGTAACGATCGAATATGTGGATGGCAAGCCGGTTCGTGTCGACACGATTGTCGTCTCGACCCAGCATGCGGAAGAGGTAACGCTGGAGCAAATTCAACGCGATATTCGCGAGCATGTCATTGCGCCTGTCGTGCCGACGGAATGGCTGGACGACGAAACCAAATACTTCATTAATCCGACAGGCCGGTTCGTGATCGGCGGACCGCAAGGGGATGCCGGTCTGACAGGCCGCAAAATCATTGTCGATACGTACGGCGGCTACGCCCGTCACGGCGGCGGGGCTTTCTCTGGCAAAGATCCGACGAAGGTCGACCGTTCCGCAGCTTATGCGGCCCGCTACGTGGCCAAAAACATCGTTGCCGCAGGACTGGCGGATAAATGCGAAATTCAGCTCGCATACGCGATCGGGGTTGCCAATCCGGTATCGATCAATGTCGACACGTACGGCACCGGCAAAGTATCCGATGAGAAGCTCGTGGAAATTATCCGCAACAACTTCGATCTGCGGCCTGCCGGCATTATCAAAATGCTGGATTTGCGCCGTCCGATCTACAGCAAGACCGCGGCATACGGTCATTTCGGCCGCACCGACATCGATCTGCCATGGGAACGCGTGGACAAAGCCGACAAGCTCAAAGCAGACGCTATGGCCTGATCCGGCATTGCCGAATATATTATGCCCCTGATATGAAGGGCCGTTCGGGATATCTTTTCCCGAGCGGCCCTTTTATTTGTCCGAAACGATGAATACCAATCTATCGTAAAGCACGAAAAACACCGATATATGTTAGTGTTGGACATTATAAAGGATTAACATTGACATTCAAAAAATATGTGAACAAATGCATTGCATGGGTACTGATCGCCATAATTGGCGCCATGATCGCAAAACCTGTCAGTGCGCAATCGAACCCGGTGCTTCCCGTTCCGGTATGGGAATGGAAAGGGGCCGGTCAGATTATTGAAACGCCCTACCATTATAAAAATACTGCCTATCTCGTATCCAGCGGTGAAGTGGCCAGCGCAACGAAAGTATGGCCGGTAGTAGTCTTAACAGCTGTAGACGTTAACAGCGGAAAGAAGAAGTGGAGCTATACCTTCTATGAGAAAGGAACGCCTTATCCATTATCGACAAGTCCGTTAGTCTACGGTTCAGACGGCGCCGTATATGCAATGGTGAGTGATGTAACCGGCAACAAGCTGTTTGCGGTGAATGCGTCCGGCAAAGCCAAATGGATAATTCAGGTGCCGGAGGCGGATGAACTCTATATGATGCGAGACGGTACTTTGCTGCTGATCGACCGAGACAAGCGGGACTCGTCCGGAAAAACGGCGAATTGGGTTTACAGCTACAACGCAAGCGGTAAGCAGATCGGCAAAAAAACGATTGGAGATATCTACAGCGTTGTGGACGGCCAATACATTGTTTCGCAGGTTGAATTTTCTGCCAAAGATTCGAAGGGGGCTTATCAAAAGATTCGGGCCGATTTTTACAATTCGAAGCTAGGCCACGTTTTCTCTCATTCTTTTCCGGCAAGAGCGTATACGGATATTAGTGAAGCGGTATGGACATTGGATGGCGGGAACGTGATGTTCCGGGTCAATATCCCGGAAAAGGGAAATCAGCTTGTCGCAGTGAATGCCAAAGGGAAAGCACAGTGGCGTCTTTCCATTGCGGGCAATGCGGATGTCGAATCGGCAAAAGGCGGATTCGCCGTATTCGGAAGCAATGAACTCCGATTTTACAATGCAAAGGGCGGTTTAGTAACGAAGAGAAAACTTGTCGTGCAGCATGAAGCTCCTATGTTCACGCTATGGAAAGCGGCGGATCAAAAGCTGCTGGTTCGGATGAACGATCGGCAACTGATCGTAAACCCGGCAACTTTGAAAACATTGTACGAATTTCCGCTGGATACGGCGATGTAGAGTATCGTTATAATGGTAACGGTTATTTGTACAGGATAAGCGAATCGGGCAGCCGAATCTCCCAATTTGTTTTGTAGTAAGAACTTCACCCCCTTTTTTCGCCATGAAAATGCACCCTTTAGAATTCATCGGATTAACCAAAGGTTTTTCCAATGTCTATTCTAAAGGGTGCATGCTACCCGGCAGCTCCCCAATGCCTTTTGCATGCGCCATTCCCTTTTTTCCTCCCGCTCTAAACTATTAGCAGGAAAATACCGACAATAACGGTACGAGTGTGTAGAGGGAGTGAGAAGCATTGATCCGGATTCGCCGTTTTATGATCCGAATGCTGGTGGCCGCACTGCTGGTGCAGAACGCGGTCCTATTCGCGGGAGAAACGCCGGCGGCCGAAGCGGCCGGAGGACATCCCGCGCTTGTCCATGTCAGTCCGGCCGATAACGCCGAGAACGTTCCCGCCAATACGAATCTCGTATTGACATTTGACGAGAAGATCAGGGCGGGAACCGGCTCCGCGTCGGTCACGATACGCAAGACGAGCGACAATACGGTCGTCGAGTCGTTCCCGATCGCTTCGAGCAATCGGGTAACGATCGGCGCGGGAGCATTGCAAAATCAGGTCATCATCGACCCTACCAACAATCTGATTGACGGCGAGAGCTATTATGTGTTGATTGACGAAGGTGCGTTTCGAAGCGACAGCGGATTCAACTACCCGGGCATTTCGAGCGCCACGGCCTGGAATTTCTCGGTTTCGGCAGCCGATACGAAGGCGCCGGCGGCGGTAGCCATGTCGCCGCTAGGTGCGAACGCGCCGGTACTCGGCCCGCTGACGATTCGTTTCGACGAGAAAGTATACGCCTCCAGCGGTTTCATTACGATCCGCAACACGGCGACGGGAGAAGCGCAATCGATCAGCGTCACCTCGGCCGGCGTACGGGGCAGCGGTACGGATAACGTGACGATTGCGCTGAATGAGGCGCTTGAGCCGAATACCCGATACGAAGTGACGGTGAGCGCCGGAGCGTTCCAGGACGGAGCGGGCAATTCGTTCTCGGGCACCTCGGGATGGTCGTTTACAACCGCCAACAATCCGATGGCCATTCAACGTCTGGAACCGTCGAATAACAGCCAGGATGCCGATCCGAGGGCCGAGCTCCGTCTGACGCTGGATCGGAACGTGCGCATTACGTCTGGATCGAATGCGGCGATCCGCATTAAAAAGACAGCCGACAACAGCTCGATCGACATTCCGGTCAATTCGGGGCTGGTACGGACCGAGGGCAATGTCGTCATCATTTCGCCGGGGACGCTCGCTTACGGCACTTCCTATTACGTCCTGATCGACAGCGACGCTTTCCGCGATGCGGCGACGAACCAGATTGCGTTCCAGGGCATTTCGGATGCGGCCGTCTGGACGTTTACAACCAAACCGGGAGTCGATACGGAGCGTCCGTTCGTTGAAAAATACAGCCCGGTTCCCGGAGGATCGTTCGGCTCGGCAAACGGCAAGCTGACATTGACGTTCAACGAGCCGGTATATCCGGGCAGCGGCAGCATCGTCATTCGCAACGCTGCCAACGATATGACATTCGCATCCATTCCGGTTACGGCAAGCAATGTGACCGGCGGCGGAACAAGACAAATCACAATCGATCCGGGGGCCGCCTTCGTACAGAACACCACTTATTATGTGGAGATCGGAAGCCGGGCGTTCCGCGACGCGGCAGGCAACACATACGCCGGTATTCCTTCCGGCGATCGAAATACGTGGCGGTTTGCCGTCACGGAAGATACGTCGGCGCCTTCCATTCTGTCGTTGTCTCCGGAGAACGGCTCCAACAGCATGCGGACGGACAGTCAACTGACGGCCATATTCAACGAACCGATCGCCATTCCGGCCGGCAAGGCGACCGGATCGGTATTTATTTGCCGTCCGGGCTCGGCCGACCGGATTTCCGCTGTAGCGGCGGTCGATCCGAACCAACCGTCCAAGCTTGTCATTACGCCGGATCAGCCGCTCCAGCCGGCAACGGCTTATTACGTCGAAATCGCGCCCGGAACGGTGACGGATATGGCGGGCAATGCGTTTGCCGGCATTTTGAACGAATACCGGTGGGCGTTCCGCACGATCGGCTCGGACAAATCGCCGCCGACGCTGACCAAGCTGGAGATGGCCGGAGCGGCCACCATCCTGTTGACGTACAACGAGCCGCTCGACGCCGGATCGGTCCCGTTCCCGGCCAATTACTACGCAACGGTGAACGATTTGCCCCGCACCGTAATTGATGTGGCGATCGACGGCTCGACCGTTCGTCTGGCGCTGGAAAGCGGCGTCGTATTCGGACAGTCGGTTAAGCTGTCCTATTCGCCGGGAACGAAGCCGCTGCGCGACCTGTCGGAAAATGCCGCTTCCGGATTTGCCAACCGTCAGGTCGAATATGCGCAGGATGCGTTGCTGCCGAGACCGGTAAGCGGTCAGGTGAACGGCAGCGAAGTCACCATTACGTTTAATGAGAATCTGGCTTCTTTACACGAATCTGCGTATAGTCAATTTCAAGTCTATGAGGCCGGCTCTGGCAGAAGCGTTATTCGGGCTTCCGTCTCCGGCCGGGTGCTTACCTTGGTTGTAAGCGGTACGTTCTCGGAAGGAAAGGCGGTGTCGGTGTCCTATTCGGCAGGCTCTTATCCGTTGCGCGACCGGGTAGGGAATGCCGTACCGTCATTCAGCCATTTCTATGTCCGCAACGCGCTCGACAACCGTCCGCCCGTCATCCAATCGGTGAAGGCCAGCGGGACGAAAGTGACGCTGACGTATGACGAAGGACTGAATCCGTCTTCTGTTCCGTCCAAAGGGCAGTTCTCCGTCGTTGTCGGCGGCTCCGCCCGCACGGTGCAGACGGTGGAAATCAAGAACAGCCAGGTCATTCTGACCATCTCGCAAGCGGTCGCGGCCGGGCAGACGATTACGGTCAGCTATGTGCCGGGATATCCTCCCATCGCCGATATGGCGGGCAATGCGGCCGCCGGCTTTAACGGCATGTCCGGGACTGTCGAAGCGAATACCGGACAGTTGGGCAGCGCCTATATTCAAGGCAATACGATGACGCTCGTTTTCCAGCAGCCGCTAAACAGCAGCTATGTGCCGTCGAGCAGCCAATTCACCGTCCGGTACGGCAATACGCTGCAGTCGGTCTATCAAGTGTCGGTGAGCGGGCAAATCGTGACGCTGACGCTCTACAATCCGGCAAGCGCGGGCGATACGGTGACCGTCAGCTACAGCAAAGGTACCAACGGCTTGATGACGGCATCGGGCGAATGGGTGGAAAGCTTCACCCAGGTTACGGCAGTCAATCTGTCCGCAGGAGGCGGAGGCTCCATTCTGCCGACCGATTACGAAAAGTATGCCGATGGCGGGATCATGCTGCGCACGTCGACGGCGGTAACGTCGACGGATACGTCGGCAGCGGGACGCGCCGCCATCCGCTATACGTTGCTGGCCGAAAAGGTGCTCGGCGCGTACCAGACGGCCAGAACATCCGGGACGACGCCGCGTCTTGTCTTCGAGATACCGGCCACAGAGATGTCCGGCATCGTAGCGGTTCCGCTCAGCGCGCTGGAGTCGGCGCGGAATCAATCGCAGGAGGCGTCGCTGCTCATTGTGTACGGGAAGATGTCGCAGGAAATACCGCTGAAAGCGATCGATTTCAAAAAGACGGCGGACATGCTGAATGCGGGCGGTGCGATCGGGCACCTGCTCCTCCGGCTCGATAATTCCTCGACCGCGCCGACGGGGACGCTGCTATCGGACATCGTCCGCTCCAAAGGGCAGCTGGTCGGAGGACCGTTATATTTCGAAGCGGCGGTGACGAACGGAACAGTGGTCCGTACGCTGGATCGTTTCGAGAAGTATGTCACCCGTACGGTCGAACTTCCGACGACGGCCGATCCGTTGAAGACGGCGGTCGTCCGAATGGATACGGCGACCGCCAAGCTCGGCTACGTGCCGACGAAAATAACCCGATCCGGCTCTTCGACGAAAGTGACGTTCATGCATATGCAGAGCGGCTCCTACGCGGTCGTGCGGGGCGGAGTGGAATATTCGGACATGAACAACCACTGGGCGCGGAACGATGTCATGCTGCTCGCAAACAAATATATTGTCGAAGGCCGGACATCGGCCCTGTTCGCGCCGACGGAACCGATTACGCGCGCCGAATTCACCATGTTCCTGGCGCGGGGGCTCGGCCTTCCCGGCGACAGCGAGGCGGCCTACCGGTTCCGCGACGTCAATCGCGCCTCGTCGTTCGCGCCTTACATCGGCGCGGTCGTCAACGCTTCGATCGTCATCGGAACGCCGAGCGGCGACTTTAAACCGAACAGTCCGATTACCCGGCAGGAGATGGCTGTTATGATGATTCGGGCGATCGAGGCGGCCGAAGGCGAAGTGACGTTGAGCCAAGGCGCGCAAGCTTATTTGCAGCGATTCAACGACCGCAACCGGATCGGAGGCTGGGCGACGACGGCCGTAGCGCAGGCGGTGTATGCGGGAATCATCGAAGGCATGCAGGGCGGCCGTTTCAGTCCGCTTTCGAATGCTTCGCGCGCGGAAGCGGCGGTTATGGTGAAACGGATGCTGAACTATATCGGCTTTGCCGATGACTAGTATTCGATCATAAAGTTGGGATGAGCGGTCCCTGTCTTTCGGCACAGCCGGGAGGCAGGGACCGCTGCTTATGTCTGATCTTGATGAGAAATTTGGTAAAAAATTTTTAAGAAACGTAACTTTTCCTCTCTCTCGTAGTCTATTAGTAATAGAATAGAGATAGGAGAGTTGCAAGCAGAATGCGAAAACGAACAGAATACGAAACTCATCTTGCCAGACGAATCGCCAAACCGTTGGTTGCCATTACGCTTGGCGGCGTCCTGCTGCTTCAGCCGGCGGCGGGACTGCTTCCGTTTTTCGGAACGGCGCCGTATGTTGCGGCCGCTGCGGCGGCATCGATGAAGATGACCGTCATTCATCAGGAAATGATCACGGCCGGCGCCGAGCGAATCGATTATGTATGGGAATCGACAAGAAGCGGCAAGCCGGTGAAGGCGAACGTTCACGTTATCCGGGTCGATCTGACCCATCCTTACGTCCGGCTGGATGCGATCAGCGGCAGCGGAGGGACTGTCGGAAAGCTCAGCTCGGTAATGAACATGGCGAAAGCGGCCGGCGCCGTGGGCGGAATCAATGCCGATTTCTTCGTGACCGGCACGGAAGGATCGCCCATGGGAGCGCAAGTGACGCAAGGGCAGCTCGTATCGAGTCCGATGAAGCTGAACGGCATGTATATGTTCGGCATCACGAAAGACCGGAAGCCGGTGATCGACATATATACGTTCGAGGGCTCCATTACCGCCGCGGACGGTTCTTCCTTCCCGCTCGCCGGCATCAACAATTCGACTTACCGGACGGAGCCGGACAACGGTTACAGCCATGCCAACACGATCTATATGTATACCAGCGCATGGGTGGGGAACGAACGACCGAAGAATGCCGCATACGCGACGCCTACCGAAGTGCTGGTCCGCGGCGGGATCGTCGAGCAAATTTCGGAAGGCAAAGCGATCGGAGGGGCTCCGCCGGCCGACGGATACATACTTCGCTCGCACGGCAAAGCCGCGCAATTCATTCGCGATCATGTGCGGATCGGCGAGCAGCTGCAAGCCGATTACCGGCTCATATCGAGAACGAGCGGCCAGCCGGTCGATCCGGCCTCGTTCGACATGATGGTCGGGGGCCATACGATTTTGGTCGATCAGGGCAAGCCCGCCTCATTCTCCCGGAGCATCTCCGGCATCAGCGGCGCGACGGACCGGTCCCGGTCGGCCGTCGGTTATTCCAAGGATGGCCGGCACGTCTTTCTGGTTACGGTCGAAGAATACGGAAGCAGCCAGGGCATGACGCTGGCCGAGCTGCAGCAGGCGCTGGTGCAGCTGGGCGTCTGGAAGGGCGTCAACCTGGACGGCGGCGGTTCGACGACGATGGTGGAACGCCCGCTCGGCGAGACCGGATTGCGGCTGGCCCATCCGACGGAATACGGCGATACGCAGCGCAGCGTCGCGAACGGCATCGGCGTCTTTACGACGGCTCCGCAAGGCCAGCTGCGCGGCATTGCCGTGAGCGGTCCGAGCGTCGCGTTCATCGGGCAGCAGGTTTCGTTCAGTCTGAAAGGCTACGACACGTATTTCAACCCGATCGATCCGGGCAACGTCACGCCCAGCTGGAGCATCGACAAACCGATCGGATCGCTCAAAAACGGCGTCTTCACCCCGACGAAGCCGGGGCAAGCCGTCATCACGGCCAAGTCGGGTGCGGCATCGGGCAAGCATACGGTTGAAGTGATCGGGCAGGATCAAATTGCGGAAATGAAGATCGGCACGAGCGGAGGCACGTTGGCCACAGGGGCGAAAATATCGGTGCCTGTCACGGTGAAGCTGCGGGACGGGCGGCAATATACGGTACCGCCGGAGTCGATCGATTGGCAATTTATCGGCTTTACGGCGAATCGTCAGCAGGACAACCTCGTCATCGGCAAAGTGAGCGCAGGGGTCAAGAACGGCTACGCCATCGCGCGCTATGACGGCTTCTCGGCGCTGCTGACGCTGTCTGCAGGCGGCGCTTCAGCCGATTTCGAGAACTTCGAGAAGGTGGCGTACCCGATTACGTTCCAATCGACATCCGGCGTAACCGGCACCGTGAAAGTAGTCAGCGGGTTGCCTGGGCGCGAATCGTCCAAGGCGCTGCAGCTGACGTACGATTTCACGAACGGCAAAGGAACGAGGGCGGCATACGCGGTGCTGAACGGCAGCGGCGTGACGATCGCCGGCGCGCCTACGGCTCTGTCCGCGGATGTATACGGCGACGGCAGCCTGAACTGGCTGCGCGCGGAATTTATAGATGCGAACGGCAAGGCGCATCTCGTCGATTTGAAGAAAACGATCGATTGGACGGGTTGGCAGGAAGTGCGGGCCGACTTGACGGGGTACGGGATGGCCCATCCGGTCAAGCTGAAGCGGATTTACGTCGTCAGCCTCGAGGAAGGCAGGGACGAGCGGGCGGAATCGGGACAAATCGCGATCGATAATATCAAGGTTCAGCTTCCGTCCTCGATTCAGGACCCCGGCCGCCCTGTCATTAAAATGACGCTTGGGAGCAAAACGGCGACCGTGGACGGCAAGCCGGTATCGATCGGCGCCGCTCCGTTCGCGGAGAAGGGCGTTACCTATTTGCCGCTCCGCTTCGTCGCC
Organism: Paenibacillus cisolokensis; assembly: GCF_050481165.1. NCBI lineage: Bacteria > Bacillati > Bacillota > Bacilli > Caryophanales > Paenibacillaceae > Paenibacillus > Paenibacillus cisolokensis. Next base: position 4,026 of record NZ_JBCNFP010000134.1, on the reverse strand, counting down.
GACGCGATGGGCGGGACGGTGAACTGGAATCAGAAGGAGAAGCGCGTGACGGTGCTGCGCGGCGACAAGCTGCTGGAGATGGTTGTTGGCAGCAAGGAATTCCTGTTGAACGGCGTACGCAAAACGGGCGCGGTAGAGCCGATGGTCCGTTCGGGATACACTTTGGTCCCGATCCGGCTCGTCTCGGAGCAGCTTGGCCTAGAAGTAAAATGGGACCAGAAAACCAAACAGATTACCGTCCAATGAAGTGCTTCTCCGACCGCGAATTATGGTATCATAAGGAAGTACCCTTTAAGCAGAAAGGTAGCAGAGCCCTGTGGACCATCGGATTACGGACATTGACCGTGTGATCAAAAACGCCATCAACGTGATGGAAGAAAGCAAATATCAAATATATGAAATATGCGAATCGGCCCGTGCCGAATTGGGTTCGCTCGAGTCTGAACTGAACAAGGTGCTCAAGGAAACGCTCCAGACGATCGACAAGGTCGATCGTCTGGAGCAGGAATACAGGCTTGCCCGCATTCGGCTGACGGAAGTGAGCCGCGATTTCGACCGCTACAATGAAAACGACATTAAGGCGGCTTACGACAAAGCCACTCAGCTTCAGCTCGACCTGCTCGTTTATCGCGAAAAAGAGAATTATTTGAAAGCGCGCCGTGACGATTTGCAGAAGCGGGTGAAAATTGTCGAAAACTCGATTGAGCGCGCCGAAACGATCGGCTCGCAGCTCAACGTCGTGCTGGAGTACTTGTCCGGGGACCTGAATCAGGTGACCCGGATTTTGGAATCCGCCAAAAATCGGCAGCTCATCGGCCTCAAAATCATTTTGGCCCAGGAAGAAGAGCGCAAGCGCATTGCGAGGGAAATACACGACGGTCCCGCCCAGTCTCTGGCCAATTTAGTGCTAAGGACCGAAATTGCGGAAAGAATGCTGAACAAGCAGGAATTGCAAATGGTCAAGCACGAATTAGTAGATTTGAAAGGGCAGGTTCGGTCCGGTCTGGAGGAAATCCGGAAGATCATTTTCAATTTGCGCCCTATGGCCCTGGACGATTTGGGTCTTGTTCCCACGCTTCGCAAATACGTGCAGGATTTTGAAGAAAAAACTCGAATTCATTCCACATTCGAAACAATCGGGAAAGAGATCCGTCTGCCTTCCGCTATGGAAGCGGGAATTTACCGGTTGGTACAGGAAGCGTTCACGAATGTGATGAAGCATGCGCACGCCTCGCACGTTTCGTTGAAGCTGCAGTACCAGGCGCAGATGGTCAAGATCTCCATTCAGGATAACGGTGCGGGATTCAACACCAAATTTGTCGAAGCGCGGTCGAAAAACAGCTCTCATTTCGGACTTATCGGGATGAGGGAACGAGTCGAGCTGCTGGAGGGGAGGATGGATATCGAGTCAAATATCGGTAGCGGGACCCTAATTACGATACACATCCCCATCAATGCGGACAACGAAAGGAGACATAAATGACGATGGACCTGAAAGCTACAGGCGGCAAGCGGAAAATCAAGCTGCTCATTGCCGACGATCATCAGCTCTTCCGCGAAGGGCTGAAACGCATTTTGAATATGGAAGACGATTTGGAAGTCATCGGCGAGTGCAGCGACGGCATTCAGGTGCTGGAATTTTGCAATCATACCCAGCCCGAAGTCGTATTGATGGATATTAATATGCCGGTGGAAAACGGCGTGGTGGCGACGGAACGTCTGCGGAATATGTTTCCGGACATCAAAGTGATCATACTGTCGCTCCACGACGATGAAAGCTATGTGTTTGAAACGCTGCGCAAAGGCGCGACCGGCTATCTGCTGAAAGATATGGAAGCGGAGTCGCTCGTCAATGCGATTCGCTCGGTCGTAAACGGCTATGCTTATATACATCCGAAGGTGACAGGCAAGCTGATCAACCAGCTCAGGCGGATGACCTATCTGGACGAAATGGGCGTTGTGTCGGGCGTGGCGGCCGGACGCGAGTCGGGCGTCAAATTTGTGGCCGGGGAAAACAACCCGTTGACGCGCCGCGAAGCGGAAGTGCTGCGGCTGATGGCGGAAGGCAAGAGCAACAAAATGATTGGCGAATATTTGTTTATTAGCGAGAAGACGGTCAAAAACCATGTCAGCAGTATTTTACAAAAAATGGAGGTCGATGACAGGACGCAGGCGGTCATTAATTCCATTAAATACGGCTGGGTTACGCTTTGATTCATACATGCCGCTACGAAACGAGCTTTGCGATGCATATGTGCCGCAAAGCTCGTTTTGTTCATGATGCCGGACCATCGGCCGGGTTCGCCCTTTTACCGGCTTTGTCCGTCCATGTCCGGAACCACCGGGCCCAGATTTGCATATATTGGCACAAAGCCGGCGAGGAGCCGCCATGCGATAAAGCTGCTCGGCCATAAACGCGGGGAAACGCGAAAGGGGCGCTGGCAAGTATGGCGCTGGGTTGCCCAGCCGCAAGGAAGGTGTCCGTCCTATGATAACGATATTGTTTGGAGTGCTCGGCTGCTACATCTTGGCTGCAATATCGGTTCATCTGTTCCGTCGATGGTCTCGCAACCGTTCCCGGCAGCAAAGGCATTTTATTTTGCTGGCCGACAATAATCAGCAAACGATGGAATGGTATATCCGTTCGCTTCACCGTCTGGAGCGCAAATCCGGCACACCTGTCAAAATAACGGTCGTCGACAAAGGCTCCACCGACGAAACGATGGCGATCGTCGACCGTTTCCCGAAAAGCGGCATTCATGTCGAAAAGGCCGTGCTGCCGGCGAGCGTTCGGGATGGAACGAACGAAACGGGAAAATTCCGCAAGCTGCCGATCCGGCGGAGGATTGGCATGAGGCCGGTGGAACCGCTGCATCTGATGTGGATGCTGCAGGCGGAAGGCATCGTGACGGCGCGCGATCATGCGGTACTGGTCGATTTGCGAAATCCGGCCGATTTGTCGAAGCTGCCGCTGTAGACGGGCGGAGCACGGCGGGCAGAAAGCAACGCGCGGGGAGCGCCGCGAATGCCGCGGACGGGATTGCCTGCGGCATCGCTGAAGGATATAATAATAGCAAGCATAAAATAGGATAGCGAGTACGAGTGAAGCACACCGTACGGCCGCCGAAGGGCGGGCCTGCGGTGTGCTTTTTTTGATGGCAGGCGCTTGAGACGGCGGAGCGGCTTACGGTACATCGCATACCATACCGAGGACAAAGAAGTGTTCTTGAAGCTTTGGAAGATTTGGAAGCTATGGGAGGGGGATCAAGGTGAAAGCGGAAGTCTACGTCGTACTGGAGCGGGGACGGGCGCAATTGTTGTGGACGGTCGCGCCGGAAATCGACAAGGCCTATTGGCTGGAGCCGGGCTTCCGGGAGGAGGCTGCCCGGTATGCATCGGCCGCGCGGTCCGCAAGCGCGGACCGGTCGGCGGTTCATGCCGGCGCGATCGCCTATGAACCGCTGCCTTCTCGGTTGCGCCGGTGCCTGTTTTGGTCCGAGCCGCTGCCGCTGGGACAAGCGGCCGGCCTGGCCGAGCGGTGGCCCCGTTCGCCGGGCGGCGGGTGGGACGAGCGGTCGGCGGCGGAACAGCTTGCCCGGATGGTGCGGGAAGACATGGAGGAGAACGGCCGCAAGCGGAGGGGCGGATTGTTGCGGCACAGCGGATGGCGGCTGCCGGTTTTAAGACCGGAGCGCCGTGAGCGTTCGCGGCAACCGGCCGGTATACCGCCGGAACGCCCGGACCGCCCGCGGCAGCCGGCCGGCCATGTGCGCCTGCACGCGGCGAACGGCGGTCCGATCGGCATAGCCGACGCCCGCCGGCTGACGGCGCAAGCTTGCAGGCTGGCCGAGCTTTGCCGGGGCCGTGCGCTGCTAAGCGGCGAAGCGCAGGCGCTCTTCGCCGCGGCTGGCGTTGACGGCGCCGATGCGGCAGCCCCGGCGCTGCAGCTGGCGGCGCTGCTCGGCCGGCTGCGCATCGGCCCGGCCATCGCGCCGCTGCCGGCGCCGCGCTTCGCCTGGCTGCGCC
>NZ_JBCNFP010000133.1:0-4366 GCF_050481165.1 Paenibacillus cisolokensis | reverse complement strand
TCAGCAGGCACGCCGAGACGCCTTAATACACGTTAAGGACAAGGCGGCATTCTGGCGGGCGGCGAACGATTACTTTGTCCGCGAAGAGCTGCTATACATCGGTGCAATGGGTTGGGTCGCGGACTTACTCGCAAAGCGTTACGGTCTTAGGAGGACGCAATTTGCAATCCTGCACTTTCCGATCGCGGAGGCGCACGAGCCGCTCCGGGCGCAGGCCATGGGCAAACTTTTTCGGCGGGACAAAGGAGACAACGCTTTTTTGTTGCGTCACATTGCCCGATTGACCGAACAACTCGATGCCGCCAAAAAGCGCACGTCGGAGATTTATCGGGCCAACGAGCGGCTAAAGGCGGAGGTTGCTGAGTCGCAGCGCAAACTGGCAGACGCCTACGCGACGATTCGGAGGCTGGAGGAGAGTAGGATAGAGGCTACAAAGGAGCCGGAAGACAAGCGGCGGCTCCGAGAACAGAAGGCGTTTATCGCCGATCTGCTGGCCGAAGTCCGGCGTCTCCGCGCCATGCTTCCGGAGGAAGAAACACCAGAACAAGAACCGGAGGACATCGTCGCTGAGGAAGCGCAGCCGGACGTTGAGTCAGATTTATCGCATTTGGCTGGTATGACCGTTGCGCTGATCGGTGGCTACCGCGCTGGTCATGCTGAGTTAGACGGGTATCCTTGCCGGGTACTTCGGCACGACGGGCGCAAATTTGACCCGGATTATTATGCGACGCTCGCAGCGGCTGATTTTATCATCGTGTTGACGCGTTTTATTTCGCACGCGGCGATGTGGGACGCCCGGGCGTACGCTGTCGAGTCCGGAAAGCCGATCATTTATAGTGAGGCGATCAACGTTGCCCGTATACTTGAGCAGATCCCGCCTATCAACCAAAAAAAAGGCGAAGAGCAGGAGGCATAATGCCGACCTGCTCTTTTTGGTAGCGGGGCTATTGGAAATTCAAAAATAATTTCCGGTACATATACATATCGCGTACGAGCCGCGAATTCGGCCTTGAACGAGCTTTATGTATTTTTGGACGTTGTGCCCGATGGACGCTTTACTAATCCCATGACACCGGCGATAAGGAAAAGAATGCCTACGAAAGGGAAGGGTCTTACAAATATAGAACCGACGACTGCGGCGATTATAAACAGAATTGAGGCTAAATCTTGCTTTTTCGCCGAAATGACGCCAGCTACAATACCTGTTATACTAGCGGATAAAGTTACAAGTCCAGCAACGACTAAAAAAACACCTTCATCAGCCAGTAAATTGATGATCCCCCCTATAATGACAAAAATGCTCATCACAATACCAAAAACGCCGCCAATGATTCCAAGAATAAGCATATGACCCCTCCTGGACCTTTTGTACCATCATACAACAAACGTTCCAAAATGGCGATATGTGGAAAACGTCAAAACCTCTGAAATTTCCCGAAGGAATCGACAAGTAAGCCCGCCGAAGTAATGGGCGAGGTGATTAGGATGGTCTGCCAAATTAAATCCATACTGGCTCAATTAGATGTGTCACAGCAAGTTCTCGCCGATGCACTTGGCGTCAGCCGCAACACGATCACAAGTCTGGCCCGCAATCAGAGTTTGCCGAACTTGCGTTTGGCTTATGATATTCGAGATTTTTTCAACGCCAAAGCGGCAGAGCTTGGCATGGATAAGCGATGGAGTGTCGAGGATATTTGGGTGGAATAAATCCAAGATGGACGTGCATTATACAAGTTAACCGTGCATATACTGTACTATCAAACCGAAAAGGGGATGGTGCAGGTGGAAGATCAGAGCAAAAAAACGGTCTACCGTTTCCGGTACACCGTCGATAATCGTATCAAGGCCGTGGAAGTCTCTCAGGAGCCTTTTGAATCGGGGGGTAGTCATACCTATGCCGGATGGCTTGTCGTGGCTGCAGGGGCAATTCTGGCGGTCGTGTGGTGGCTTTTATGGCTTTAATGCCGTACCACTATCGTTTGGCGGAGCTGTGGACGTTGCATAGGCGTCGGCAGCTCACCGACGCCGAAACGATGGAAATGGCGCATTGCCTTGCTGCGAATGCAAAGTATTGTTGGGACGTCGTGACACTGCAAAATTTGTCGCTTGCTGCGTATCAAGCGGGGGACATGGAGTGGTTGCATGAGGTCTGCGCTCAGCTTGATGCGCTGGAGGAAAAGCAGGTTATGAAAAGGAAGGCGGGGGACGACTACGCATAATTGCGCGCATTTTGAGAACCTATACGTTCCCAAAATGTCCGGGGGAGTGCGGACAAACCGCAACCGCGCCTGCTCATTCGACAGTTATTTGCCACATGTACAGCTGCTCCATTTTTATACCTAAAATCACTGCAGCAGTGTACATCGCTTCGACGCTCATCTTCCGTTCGTCGTTGCACCAATGCGACACGATGCGCTTTGAATAGCCTGAGCGCCGAGCAAATTCGGCTTGAGATATCCCTCTATAGTCGAGCCAATACTGTAGCAGGCACCTCCCGCGGGAGTATGCCAATTAGTCCCTTTCCTCCAATCTGTCGAGATATGTCGATAATTAGTGTTCGTATGATGTTCGTATATTTGCTATACTGTATTTATCTTCCTACTCAAAGTATCTCTGCAAGGAGTGAGGGGTCATAAAAAGCGATATCGATTTAGACAAATTACTAGAACAATTGAAGGCCGAAGGAAAAGATACCCAAGTTTTGGAAGACTACTTAATGAGTTTACTTACTCAAAAAACGCACGAGCCAATTTAAGAAATCTTTCTTTTTCTTCATCTGTTAATACTCGTCCTCTAAAAGTTAGATCTCCGTTGATCAAGTCTTCAAGTTCAATAGGTTTGTTTTGATCACACTCCTTCATTTCGTCATGTGAAGGGAGTGTGATTTTATGTTTATAAAGTATTTCACTCAATTTTAATAATAGTTCTTCTTTTCGATGCACTTCTACTGTGCTTAAAATGGCGTCTTTTAAGGATTTATAATTAAAAAGCTTATTAAATTCGTTCTTCAATTCGTATAATTCACTTTCTAAATATTCCTCATCAGATCGGAAAAATTCAGCAAATCGCGTGATTGTTTTATTGATATTTGAAGTGTGCTGTGATAAATATGCATAATTTATACTTGAAATCACAGCCCTGAATATGTCCTCATGAAATTCTTCATAAAAAAAGCCCTCATCATCAACAAGCAGTTTGAGGGCGGAAAAAAGCTTGTTGTTAATATCAGTTTCAGTAGTTCCCTCATCACCTTCCCCGAGTAACGTTGAAACAGACACTTCTAAAGCATCTGCGATTTTCGAGATAAGTTCAACTGATGGATTTTTAATTCCCCCTTTTAGCAGCGCACTCATTGTTGAGTGAGGCACTCCAGAATTTTTTGCCAGTTTATATTGTGTCATCCCTTTGAGGTTCATTTGCTCTTTAATGTTCGAAATGAGATCCATCTAATCTCCCTCCAGATATTACGGCATACAGAAATAATATTTCAAAATATAAGAATAGTCAAGATAAACGGAGAAAATAAAAGAGAACACATGTTTTTATTGCGGAATTAAGACATTTCAATATTTTGAAATTACAATAGATTGTAATATTATTTCTTCGGGAGGTGAAATCATGGTAAGTATTGGCTCTCGGATCACGAAGCTTCGAGAAGAAAAGGGCCTGACACGTTACCGCCTCGCAATCAAAAGCGGCATCTCTTTTTCGTATATGTCCGCAATCGAGGAGGGTAAGCACAGTCCTTCACTGGATGTGGTTGAAAAAGTAGCATCAGGTCTGGGAATCAAACTATCCGAATTGTTTCAAGAGAATGAAATAAGGGAGGGTGGTGAACATGAATAAACCGCAGATTTTCAACCATCAGTCATTCGGTAATCTTCCGGTAATTGTGATTGACGGTGCTGAGTGGTTTGGAGCAACGGAAGCAGCTAAAGCGCTTGGATTCTCCAATCCCCATAAGGCCGTAGATCATCACGTTGAAAATGATGACTGTACGGTCCATACAGTCATCGACTCACTCGGCAGAACGCAACAAAAGAAGTTCATCAACGAATCCGGCATCTACAGCTTGATCTTCGGCGCGGCCAAACAAGGCAACAACCCGGAAATTCAAGAGAAGGCAAGACAGTTCAAACGGTGGGTGACCAGCGAAGTCCTTCCTTCGATAAGGCGAACCGGCAGCTATGCGCTTCAACCCATGACCACAGCTGAGATGATCGCCGCCATCGCCAATCAAGCCGTTGAACAAGAGCGTCGTTTGGCAGCAGTGGAAAAGCGACTTGACGATACGGCAGAGATTCTGGCGCTTAACCCGACGGAGTGGCGCCGGAAGACGACCGCACTCCTGAACAAGATCGCCAAG
>NZ_JBCNFP010000132.1:0-619 GCF_050481165.1 Paenibacillus cisolokensis | reverse complement strand
CTCGCTTCCCTATATGGGAGGTGTAAAGGATGCCTAACATAGATCAACTCGCCGAAGGCTACAACTGGCCGGTATCCAGGTTTGAGAAGATCGGCCGGGAGATTGGGCGACTTGTGGCAGAGAAGAATCAAGCATATGGCGATTCGTTTGCAAAATGCGGAGACTTCCTCCGCCTCTTGTACCCAGACGGCATCAAGCCCGAGCAATACAGAGACGCGCTCTGCATTGTGCGGATATTCGATAAGCTGATGAGGATCGCGACAGACAGGGATGCGTTCGGTGAGTCGCCTTACAGGGATATTGTGGGCTACGGAATTTTGGGGGTGGAAATGGATGCGAACAAAGTCGAGAGCGGAAGGTGATCAATACCGGCCGGTAGTACGAGTTGTTTACGCGGTTGACGGTGTACCGATCAAGATCAGAATGAGCGGCCGTGTGTATATCTTAAAAGCTTATAAACAACGTAAAGGCCGCTGGAAACTAGCAAAATAGAGGTGAGTGGATGAACCAGGACCGGAGGAGGAGGCAGAGGGGAATAAGCAGCCGGAACCGCAATAAATGCATTCACTTTATTGGAAAAACCTATAAAATTCATATCCATTATTGAGAGGAGTAATAA
>NZ_JBCNFP010000131.1:0-2829 GCF_050481165.1 Paenibacillus cisolokensis | reverse complement strand
TTCTATATAAATGTCATTAGATGCGCTAAAACCTAAATATCTCCGCACGGTCGTCTTTGTAAACCCGGACTTCTCTAACGACCATTCTGATCAGATTCTGTTTATCCTCGAAGGTCAGTTGCTCTCGGTTATGCTTGAGATAATACTCGATCGCCTCTTCACGGTTTATTTTTGAATATTCCAGATTTTTTGAACGCTCAATGTTTTTATTAACTTCCTCCAGCCGTTCGGTCAATTTTTTTTCTTTATCCGAGATTTCTTTGAGCTGACCCCTTATTTCTTCATGGCTTGACTCGTCTATATCTTCCATGGCAAACAGTTTGACAAGTCGCTTTCTCGCTGCTTTTAGTTTTTCGATATCATTCGTCAGCCGCTCGGCCTCCATCTCCTCATATGACTTCTGATGCTCCGATGCCGCTGCCGTCTCGCCATACGAATCAGGTGCATTTAGGAAGTCCAAGACATAATTCCAAACCTCTTCATCAAGAGTCTCGCACTTGATTCGATTGCCGCACCCTTTGTTCTTAGCTCCAGACGTATTCTTGACGTCGCTGTATTCATAAACATATTTTCCCCAGTTTTTGGACTTGCGACCGGTCATCGTGTTACCGCAATCGCCGCAGCGTACCAACCCCGAAAGCAGGTACTGATTCAAAGACGCTTTTGAAAATCGTCTTCTTGACTCCGAAAGGAGCTTTTGAGCTTGTTCGAACTGAAATTCCGAGATAATGGCAGGGACCTCAATTCGAATCCACTCTTCTTTCGGCCGCTCACGAATCCTTATTTTCTCGTCATCGCTGAGATACTTGTTCCCTATCATTCCCTCTGTATTCCACTTGTTTTGATAAAATGCACCTGTGTAAGTTTCATTCATCAAGATTTGTCGGACCACCTGCTTGTGCCAAACCGCGGCCCCTCTTTTTGTAGGCACTCCATTCTCAGTCAGATACCTGGCTATTCCGTTGATACCTTTAGCTATCTCGTTCGGTTTTGTGAATAGGTCGAAAATTAGCTTGACGATTTTTTCTTCTTCCGGGTTAATAATGAATGTTTTCTTTTCGTCATCAAAAGAATAGCCGTATATCCGAAAATCTCGGAGTACACGGCCTTGTCTAGCTTTCTCTCTTCTTCCCCGCGACATCCTTTCGGCGATTTTGGCCTTTTCAAACTCCGATATTGCTCCACGCATCTGATAGAAAAGGCGTCCTTCCGGCGTCTTATCGTAATTGCCGTTGACGAATTCGATGGTCGCATTTTTTTCGATCTCGTCTGTGACAATCAACTGTTTCAGGAGGTTCCTACTCCAGCGATCTGGGTCCAAAATAATGACTTTGTGAATGATTCCATCACGTACGTCTCTCCGCAGTTGTTCGAGGCCAGGCCGCTCAAGGAATTCGCCGGAGTATCCGTCATCGACGTACTCTCGAACATCATCCGTCCCTGCTTTTTTTTTGCATTCGCGTATCTGATCCGGCATGCTGTATCCACTCTTTGCCTGCTCTTCGGTTGACACCCTGACATATATCCCTATCAAATTGCTCCCTCCTGTATTTTGATACGAGATAATCGTAACATTGCGCCCTAATCTTGTCATCAAAATCGCCGGAAATAATTTTGATATGCATCTTAGTTGCACCTCCTGCTACCTAGCTTATGATTGAGGGCATGGTCACTTTGCCCGCCCTCAATCCGTTGTTAGCAAAAATAAATTCTGCTCCAGTTCGGCCGTAACTTTCCGCTGCGCCCGCTGCACGTACTCGTCGACACTTGCTTTCGTCATCCCGAGCAGCTGCGCGATATAAGCGTGCGAAAAGCCCTGACCGTGTTTGAGCTCGTAACACTCGCGCTCCCGATCCGACAGCCGACGCAGCGCCTCTTCCAGCCGGAAACGCTCATCGTCGGTGAGCGTCGTAGGACTTACCGCACGCGCCGGGCTCATATATGCCTGCATCTTGAGCGGGTCGACGAGCTTTTCCCGCTGATACGCCGCCCGCCGCTCAATGCCCCGCTTATTTCCGGGCCGGCGGCCAGTATGCAGCCACATAATGGCATAATTTACGTCGGAGATTGCGCTACGGAGGATCGGGGCGTCCGGCCCATCATCCCCGCAGGCTTTTAGTGCTCGCCGAAGCTGCCAGTAGGTTTGGCGATAGGCGAGCTTTAGGTCGCGCATATTTGCCAGATACCCTCGCTCGTCCAGCTCCGGCATTTTCGGTTTTCTACTCTCGCCCACCTTGATCACCTTGATTCCCCCTGGTATGCCCCGGCAAGCCGGGGCGCGAAATTATCTCGTAAGCAAAAGGATTGCGGCCGTCCAGCAGACGGCGCAGAACACCACGCTGCCGATCAAACCCCAGTTCAGGCGCTTCATTCGTCGTCCTCGTCCGGATAGGCGCCGAATGTATCCTCAATCGTCAACTGATCTTCGTCCGGGTTGATCGTGCCGCGAATGCCCTCGCGGTACTCCTCTTGCGCTTCGCGGAACTCTTCGATCGACATTTGCGATTCAGTAATTGTTAGGTCGACGTCAGCCCCGGCCATCTTGTAAAATTCGAACGTTTGGGCCGCCGAGGAATCGCCCTTGACCTCAAAATCGAGCACCGTCTTTTTGCTGTCCTTGGAATTCTTTTTGAATTCAGCGGTCAGGCGGGCGTCCACGCCTTCGATCTCGAGCTCGACGACTTCCCGACACAGCGTGTTCAGCTCGGGGCGCCGCTCATCCTCGCCCTTTACGTAAAATTGAAGCAGCTCCTTTTTCGAATCTTTGGTCTGTTTGTTGAAATGAGCTTTGATTTTTACTTGCATGGTTTATTACTCCTCTCAATAATG
>NZ_JBCNFP010000130.1:0-27654 GCF_050481165.1 Paenibacillus cisolokensis | reverse complement strand
CTTTCGAAATTCAGGATAATTTCTATTGTGTACGCTTACAAAAATATATTGTAAAATGCATACTACCATGGTAGTATGCATTTAGAGACAGAAAAGCACATGACAGAAAAAGAGAGGGGAATACCATTGAAGAAGGCAAAGTGGGTCGCAAGCATGCTGGTGTTGGCAAGCTTATTGGTGTTGTCCGCTTGCTCTGGCGGCAATGGTGAAAGCGGTGCCAATGGCTCCGGTGACACTTCCGTCGGCGGGGATGGGAAACAAGGAGGTCAAGACGTCAAAGTTGTAAGCGTTTCTAACGATGAAGGCAGCTTTGTGGAAGGATTGGACAAAGTAAGCGAAGCGTTGAAAGCATACGGATACAGCCTTGATGTCAATACGTATGCGGATACGACCGCCTATCAGTCCACGCTTCGCGCAACGTTGAGCTCTCCGGATTCGCCCGGTATGTTCAAATGGTGGTCCGGCTACCGGATGGAATCGCTCGTCAAAGAAAACCTGCTGGCGGATTTGACGGAAGCATGGGAGACGTACAAGGAGAAAGGCGTGAACGCGGACCTGGCGAATGCGTTCACCTTCGACGGCAAAGTGTACGGACTCCCGCTCGCCGTGAACTACTGGCAAGTGTTCTACAACAAGAAGGTGTTCGAAGCCAACAATTTGCAAGTGCCGACGACGTGGGAAGAATTCCTTCAAGTGGCCGAGACGCTGAAAAAGAGCGGAATCAGCCCGATCGCCCAGACAGCCGACGGCAGATGGCCGGGATTCATCTGGTTCGAAGAGCTCATGATCAAGTACGATCCGGACTTGTACGTCGATCTGCTGGAAGGCCGCGCAAAGTATACGGATGAAAGAGTCGTCGAAGTGATGGAAATCTGGAAATCGCTTTACGACAAAGGTTATTTCTCCGAACCGCTGAACTGGCAAAACACGATGGCCTCGGAGTTTGCGAACGGCAACGTGGGCATGTTCGTCATGGGCGACTGGTACAACGGTGTCCTGATGGGGCAAGGCCTGAAGCCTGGCGAAGATTATGGCGCGTTCATCCTGCCGCCGATTCGGCCGGAAGCGGGCAACAACATCATTTTCGAGACGGGCGCGCTGCTCATTTCGGAACACAGTAAGGATCGGGACAACGCGATCGAAGCTTCCAAGCATCTGTTCGAAACCGACGTAAGCGGCACGTGGACGTCGACGATCGGAGTCGCGCCGCTTGTGCCGGGCGTGCAATCCGATAATTCGGTGATCAACGATATTATGAAAGAAGTGGACGAGAAGGATTATCGCCTGCTGCCCCGCTATTGGGAAGGCACGCCGACGGAAATTTGCGAATATGCGGTGGACCAATTTGTCCGCTTCATGTTCAATCCGGACGAATACAAAAATGTGCTGGAGACGATCGAAGCGAAGGCCAGCAGCTATTGGAGCAGCAGGTAGGCCGTACGGCATGTCAAGGAGGGAAGGCGGTACGCAGCTACCGCCTTTTCAGGCAGATTAAAGTGTGGGGTGAAAGACGATGTCCAAGCTGAAAAAAATATTTCCCTATCTATACGTTCTCCCCGCAGCGTCCTTCATTACGGTTCTGTTCCTGTACTCGGCCGTGTTTACACTGTATATCAGTTTTACGAATTGGAAAGGGTACGGACAAGCGGAATGGGTGGGGCTCGCCAACTATATCCGGTTTTTTCAAGACCCCGTGCTGCTCACCTCGTTTACGAATACGATTCTGTGGGTCGTGGCAACGCTGCTGATACCCGTCGGTTTGGGACTGATCTTGAGCGTCGTTCTCCAGAATATGTGGGGGCATGCGGTTTTTAAAAACATTTTCTACCTGCCTTACGGCATATCGTTGACGATTACCGCGATCATATGGGGATTTCTGTTCTCCCCGCTCGGCATCAATTCGCTGCTCGCAGAGTTGGGCATTCATTGGAAAGTGGATTGGCTGAATACGCCGCCCTACAACACGTACAGCATGATTATGGCGTCGATATGGCAGAGCACGGGGACGAACATGATTCTTTTCCTCGTCGGCTTGCAGTCTCTGCCGAAAGACCCGTTCGAAGCGGCGATGATCGACGGTGCCTCCCGGTTCCGGACGTTTATCTCCGTTACGGTTCCGCTGCTGAAGCCTTACACTATCGTGGTGGCGGGCATGGCGCTGGTCAACAGCTTTAAAGTGTTCGACATTATTTGGGTCATGACGCAGGGCGGACCTTATCGTTCCTCGGAAACGCTGGCCGTAACGATGTACAGGGAATCGTTCGTTCTCGCCAACATGGGGCAAGGGTCCGCAGTATCGATGATATTGACCGTGATGGTATTTCTGTTCTCGTGGCTGTACCTCAGGAAAACGATCCAAAAAGGGGAGGATGCATGATGACACGGGCGATTCGCAAAACGTTCGTTCAAGCTTCCGTTGTCCTCTTGGCCTTATTGTGGGTCGCTCCTGTTTTGATCGTCATCATCAATGCGGCGAAGTCGACAAAAGAATTTCGGCAGTCCAAGTTCTGGGAATTGCCGGCGGATTGGGCGATCGTGGACAACATCGAGCAGGTGCTGTTCCGCACGGACCTTGGCAGGGGCTTCGTCAACAGTATCGTGTACGGCTGTCTCGGCGCCGGGTTCGCGATCGCGCTGGCTGCGCTGGCCGCTTTCGCTCTGACGAATCTCAAGATTAAGGGCGCCTTCTATTGGTTTTTGCTTATTTACAGCGGGACGCTGTTCCCGTTTCAGATGTACTTGATCCCGCTGTTCAAGATGTATTCGGGCATCAACTTATACAATTCGATGTTGGGATTAACGTTGTTTTACATCGGCATATGCATACCGTTCTGCTTGTTCGTCCTGCGGAATTATTATATGACCTTTCCCAAAGATTATGTTAACGCGGCTCAACTGGACGGATGCAGCGATTTTCAGACGTTTCTGTATTTGTTCGTTCCGCAGTCGCTGCCGCCGTTTTTCGTCCTGTTCCTGCTGCAATTCACGTGGATTTGGAACGACCTGATCTTCGGGCTCGTGCTGTCGCGCGACGAAGAGGTCCGGCCCGTCATGGCCAGCCTGGCGCAGATGACCGGGATGTATTCGGGCACCGGGATGCCGACGCTGCTCATGGGCGCCCTGATCGCATCGCTGCCGACACTGCTGCTGTTCTTCGGCCTTCAGCGCTCTTTCATGCAGGGACTGGCGATCAATGTGAAGGACTGAATCAATGGGGGTGATTGCGATGATGTACAGGAAACAGAGGAACTATGGATGCCGGATTCACGACCGGTATGAGTGGGACGGCATGCGGGTCGTCATCATGGAAAATGAAAAAGTGCGGGTCGGCATTCTCCCGGACAAAGGCGCCGAAATCTTCGAGTTTCTGTATAAACCGATGGATTTGGACGTCATGTGGCTCAGCCCGAACGGGGTGCAAAATCCGCATCGGTATCCGGGAGCGTATGCCGATCCCTCCACCAATTTCGTCGACTATTACACCGGCGGATGGCAGGAGGTGTTTCCGAACGGCGGACCGCCCAGCCGCATGAAGGGCGCTTATTTCGGCCAGCACGGCGAAGTGAGCCAGGCGCCTTGGGACTATGCGATTCTGTGCGACGAACCGGAGCGGATCGAGGTCGCTTTTACGGTGTACACCCGGAAGTATCCTTTTCGCCTTCGGAAAGTATTGAGGCTGGACAAGAATTCCGGCAAGCTGTTCATCCGGGAGGAAGCCGAAAATTTATCACAGGCGGAGCTGCCTGCGATGTGGGGCCATCATATCGTGTTCGGGCCTCCGTTTCTGGAGCCGGATTGCATCATTCGGCTGCCGGGGCAGCCGGTCATCATCCCGCATGACGAACCGATCAGCCGCACCGGCAGAAGAGTCGGCGGCACGGCAGTCAGACATTGGCCCTATGCAGACGGACCAAATCATGAAAAAATAGATTTTAGCCGCATTCCACCGCCGGGAACGAAGAGCGAGATGCTGTATATCGGCAATCTGCAAGAGGGTGCCTACACCCTGACCAATCCACGGATCGGAGCGCAGGTGACCGTGACGTGGGATCATATGACTTTTCCGTATTTATGGTACTGGCAAGAGTATGGCGACAATATGGACTATCCATGGTACGGGAGAACGTACAACATCGGGTTGGAGCCTTTCTCCAGCATGCCCACTAACGGTCTTCAGACGGCCGCGGATCGTGGCACAACGCTTCTGTTTCGAGCACAGGAGATCAAACGTTTCGAACTGACTTTCGAGGTTGGTGAAAGCAAAGAATAAGGGAGTGGGTGAGAAACCATGAGGGAAAGAACGCAACGATCCATGGATGCGTCGAACGTCAAACATTCGGTGTATACCGAGATTCGGGAAGCGATCATCCACGCCAGACTGGAGCCGGGACAACGGCTTTCCGAGGCGGACCTTGCGGTCAAGATGAATGTCAGCAGAACGCCGGTGCGCGAAGCATTCATCAGTTTGAGCAAAGAAGGTCTCGTGGAAATTTTGCCTCAGCGGGGGACATTCGTGACGAAGATCGATCTGGAGGACGTGCGTCAATCCACGTTCATCCGGGAGTCTCTGGAAATTTCCGTGCTGGGCGAACTCATCAAGATGATTACGCCGGAACAGATCGCACGGCTGAAAGAAAACGTAGCCGAGCAGGAGAAGAGCCACCAGCGAAACGATTACATTCGCTTCTATGAGCTGGATGAGGAATTTCATCGCTCCCTGGCGGAGATGAGCGGCCACGGCAAGGTATGGGACATTATCAAAGAGATCAAAGTCCAGATGGATCGTGTCCGCCTGCTCAGCTTGCCGATTCCTTCCCGAATCGCGGAACTGATCCGGCAGCATTTCGCGATCATTCAGGCGCTGGAAGAAAGGAACGCAGACAAAGCTCGGGAAACGATGGTCCTTCATCTCCAGTACGTGACCAAACCATCGGAAGTACAGGAAAAATATAAAGATTATTTTATCACCTAAATCGTTAACGGAGGAGACCGCTGAGATGGATGTAACGGGAAAAGTGGCATTGGTGACGGGAGCCGGCAAAGGCATCGGCAAAGCATCGGCGATTCGGCTGGCCCAGTACGGAGCCAAAGTTGCTGTGGCGGGCATCGGTCCGGACGATCTAAAGGACACCGCAACGGAAATCGCCCGGCTGGGCGGCGAAGCCATCGCCATTGAGATGGATGTTACGCGGGAAGATCAGGTCAAACAGGCCGTGTGCAAGGTCGCGGAACGTTACGGCGGCATCGATATTCTCGTGAATTGCGCAGGCATCCAGCGATACGGAACGGTCGTCGAAACGTCGGAAGAGCTGTGGGACGAGGTGTTGAACACGAATCTGAAAGGGGTATTTCTCACTTCCAAGCACGTCATTCCGGAAATGAGAAAACGGCAGGGCGGATCGATCGTCAACATTTCTTCGATTCAGGCATTCGTAACCCAGAAGCAAGTGGCCGCCTACACCGCGAGCAAAGGGACAATCAACGCGCTCACCCGTGCCATGGCGGTCGATCATGCCGATGAAAACATCCGCGTGAACGTCATATGTCCGGCTTCCGTCGACACGCCCATGCTGCGATGGGCAGCCGACCTGTTCAGCGACGATGTGGAAGGCACGGTGCGGTCGTGGGGGCGGATGCACCCGATCGGCAGAGTGGCCCGTCCGGAGGAAATTGCGGATGCGGTCGTCTTTTTGGCCAGTTCTGCTTCTTCGTTCATGACAGGCAGCGAACTGAAAGTGGACGGAGGGTTATCTTCGGCGGCGGCCGTGGCATTGCCTGAGTAAGCAAGAGATGAAGGGAGGAGAACCTTGATGAAAATAACGGATATTAAAGCAACCACGGTAACGGTTCCTCTGGAAGCGCCGCTCAGACACGCCAACGGAGCGCATTGGGGACGATTCGTACGCACGATCGTCCAGGTGGAGACCGATGAAGGGATTGTCGGGCTCGGCGAGATGGGGGGCGGCGGAGAAAGCGCGGAGGCGGCCTTCCACGGCATGAAAACCTATTTGGTCGGCCACGATCCGTTCGAGCTCGAACAGATGCGCTTCAAAATTTGCAACCCGACGGCGAGCCTGTACAATAACCGCACGCAAATCCATGCGGCGTTGGAATTTGCCTGCCTCGACATTATCGGGAAGAAGTTGGGCGTTCCGGTGTATCAGCTGCTGGGCGGCAAAATCCGGGATGAAGTTGCTTTCGCGAGCTATTTGTTTTTCCGTTACCCGAACGCGAAGACCGGCGAGGGCGAAGTGCGGACGCCGGAGCAATTGGTGGCGCATTTGCGGGATTTGAAAGCGAAGTACGGCTTTCAGACCCACAAGCTCAAGGGAGGCGTATTCCATCCGCGATACGAGCTGGAATGTTTCCTGGCCATGGCCGAAGTGTTCCCGGAGGACAAATACCGGTACGACCCGAACGCGGCCCTGTCCGTGGAGGAAAGCATCCGCTTCGCCAAACAGATCGAGCATGTGAACAACGATTATTTTGAAGATCCGACATGGGGCCTGAACGGCATGCGGCAAGTGCGGGAGAAAATCGGGATCCCGACGGCCACGAACACCGTTGTCGTCAATTTCGAGCAGCTGTCCGCCAATGTGCTGAATCCCGCCGTGGACGTCATTTTGCTGGATACGACGTTCTGGGGCGGCATCCGCCCCTGCATCAAAGCGGCAGGCGTGTGCGAGACGTTCCAGCTGGGCGTGTCCGTTCACTCTTCCGGAGAGCTCGGCATTCAGCTGGCGACGATGCTTCATCTCGGCGCGGTCCTCCCGAATCTGTCGTTTGCCGCGGACGCCCATTATCACCAGCTTGAGGACGACATTATCAAGGGAGGCAAATTCCAGTATCGGGACGGCAAAATCCGGGTGCCCGACGGTGTCGGACTCGGGGTGGAGCTCGATGAGGACAAATTGAAGGAGTACGCGGAATTGTACCGGGAGCTTGGCAATTATACGTACGATAAAGATCCGCACCGTCCCGACTGGTTCCCGGTCGTGCCGAACGAGCGCTGGGCCGACCCGGCAGCGAGCTTCTGACCTTCTGACATGCGAGCGCCGGCAGCGGATGAAGAAATGAACAAGAGGAGGGAATGATGTGCAACCTTTGATTCCGATCGAGAAGGTGGAAGTGTTTTTCGACGGCTTGCTGACCGAACCGAAGCTGAATCATCCCGAGGGACTGGCCTTCGATGCGGAGGGTAATCTGTGGTGCGGCGGGGAGGACGGCGAAATTTTCCGCATCGATCCGGAAGGCAAGCGTATCGAGCTTATCGCGGAAACGGGCGGTTTCTGCCTGGGGATGGCCTTCGATCGCGGCGGCAACTTGTATATTTGCGATTTGAAAAAGTCGGCCGTCTTCAAGCTGGATACGCGTTCCCGGCAAATCTCAATCTTCGCGGACGGCAACGATCAGATGAAGCTGACAACCCCGAACTTTCCCGTGGTCGATCATGAACGCGGCTGCCTGTATGTGTCGAGCAGCAACAAGAACGGGCCGGGCATCTGGAAGTTCGACCTGCGAACCGGGGAAGGCGGTTTGTGGTACGATCAGCCGCTCGGTTTCGCCAACGGGATGGCGCTGTCCCTGGACAACAATGCGCTGTATGTGGCGGAGACGTTCGACCATCGGATCAGCAAAATTCCGGTCGACGGGGAAGGCAAGGCGGGCCGTAAAGAAATAGTGGCCGAGGTGGAAGCGCTGCCGGACGGCTTGGCGGTGGACAGCCAAGGACGGATCTACGTCAGCTGCTACGAACCTTCGCAAGTGCTGCGCATTGGCGGCAACGGGGAGGTTGAGCTGGTGGCGCACGATCCCGAAGCCCATACGTTCTGCCATCCGACGAACTGCGCTTTCTTCGGAGACGCCTTGTACGCTTCCAATCTGGGAAGGTGGCACATTACGAAAGTTCCGGTCGGCACCACGGGCAAATCCCTGTTGTGATACGATCAAAAGCGACTGTGAAAGTCGCTTTTTTTGCATTCAGGGCAAAATCCTCTATTGAGGAACCTTCCAATTTGATGGTGATTGCCTATAGAGACTGTCTCATTGCGTTGAGTTCCTTTATCGAACATGATAAACTAAGTCTAATGTTATAACGTTTATACTGTAATTAAGGTATAACATATTGACTTTTGATCATACTATAGAAGGAGGACATAAAATGAATGGTGTGGTCAAAATGCAAAATGAGAATGAAGGAATAAAGCGTTATTCCCGTAAAGTTGGGCGAATGGGAAACAGCTTGGGGGTGAGCTTGCCCAAAAGTTTAGCCGAGAAACTAGGCGTAGCACAAGGCGATGAAATCGAATTTATTGAAACGGCTCAGGGCGAGATTCTGCTCAAGAAAGTCCGGCATGCTGCTTTGCCTGACAATGTCCGCCCGGAGGTGTTGGAAGCATTTTATGATGTCTTTGAAGAGGATATCGACATTTTCAAGGATTTAAGGGATCGATGACATGACGATCTTTTTAAGTAAAGAGGAAGTCATAACCGCGCATTATTTCATGATGAAGAAAATGGGAGATGCGGAACAGGCCGGTGTGAAGGATCATGCATTGCTTGAGTCTGCGATATACAGGCCAAGGCAAAGCGTATTTGGCGAGGACGCATACTCATCGTTATTCGATAAAGCTGCCGCCTTGTTAGTATCCTTAGTTAAGAATCATTGCTTTCATAATGGAAATAAGCGAACGGCTTATCTGGCAGTTAAGTCATTTTTAAAGATTAATGGATTTCATTTGCGAATGGAACGTGCGTTAGCGGTTGAGTTTGTTGTAGATATTGCAAAAGGAGATTATTCTCTGGATGGTATAGCTAATACCCTTGAGAAATATAGTGAAGAACGAATTTCTGATGCTTAGAAGGAGCAGGGAGTAAGCCAAATGGCAAACAACCATTTACGTTACAACAGCTTCATAACCCGCACAGGGATTCGGCTTGCCTCCAAAATCAAAGCTTCGACTTTAGGTCGGAGCTTTTGCTTTAACACATGGCGCGATAATAAGAAGCATTGGCTCAATTCAATCAACGAATGATACAACATCGGAATAGGCAGGTGGTAAATCAACGGGTTGAATTAATATCTTCCAGTTCCCGTTAACCTTGACGACCGGGAGTATAATTTCGAATTCTCCGTTCGTTTTATTCTTCACATTAAGTTTAGCGTTATAAATTGTTCCGTATTTGACATCGTTTTGGGGAGAGATGGAAACGACTTTGGCGCTATATATCACATCTTCTTTTGCCGCAGCTTGATAGCCTTCCCGTTGACTTTTCAGATCGTTCCATCTGGTATCAATAACCAACTGAATAGCCGTATCTACATCGCCAGATTTAATGGCCCTGAAGTAAGTGCCGAAAAGCTTATGAATTTCTGATTCATCGGGTTCTTTGGCATTTGAAGAAATAGCATTGAAAAAAAAGAACGATGCTGTTGCACATAACGCGACCAGAAGAATTAGGATTGTTGAGTTCTTCATACTTCTCTCCATAACGTTTCCCCTCCGCCTTTCTATTTTGTCTGGCAGACCAGTAGGCAATATCTATAGTGTATCATTTTTTCTCAAATGTGAACGGTGCCGAAATTCCTAATTTATACAATTCCCCTGGTTTCCTGAAATGAATCATCCGACCGTCCCTATCCAGCAGAGCGGTATATGAACGGCTAGGAATGTGACCTGGATATGATGGACGGAAAAAAGCTGATTCTGCTTTTACCTGGCTTAGACTGCTGAACCGCCAACTATGGTTGGTGTTACCTAGTAATTCTTCGTATTACCTAGCAAGCAGCAGAACCGCTAGTCTTGAAAGCTTCCCTACTTTTGTGTCACAATAAGAAAGGGATTCACCGTTTTGCGCGGCGATTTGGTGTTACCGCTTACATATCGCGCATTTTGTCTCCTGCGAAACCGGTCGCGACTAATTTAACGAAGGAAGTGACGTTTACCATGAGAACGATCAAGCTGGGAACGAGCAATCTTGAAGTCCCCGTTATAGCGGTCGGCTGCATGCGGATTAATTCGCTGAGCAAATCCGAGGCGGAGCGCTTTGTGCGAACGGCGCTGGACGAAGGGGCGAATTTCTTCGATCATGCCGATATTTACGGCGGCGGGGCTTGCGAGGAAATCTTTGCCGACGCGATTCAGATGAACGATGACATTCGCGAGAAGATCATTCTTCAGTCCAAGTGCGGCATCCGCAAGGGCAGCTTCGATTTTTCCAAGGAACATATTCTGACGTCCGTGGACGGCATCCTGAAGCGGCTGAAAACCGACTATCTCGATGTGCTGCTGCTGCACCGTCCCGATGCGCTGGTTGAGCCCGAAGAAGTGGCGGAAGCGTTCGATATTTTGCAAAGCTCGGGGAAAGTGCGCCATTTTGGCGTATCCAATCAAAAGCCGATGCAAATTGAACTGCTGAAAAAGTACGTCAAGCAACCGATCGTTGCCAATCAGCTGCAATTGAGCATTACCAACGCCACGATGATTTCCAACGGCATTAACGTCAATATGGAGAACGACTCCGCGATCGACCGCGACGGAAGCGTGCTCGACTACTGCCGTCTGCACGACATCACGATTCAGCCTTGGTCGCCGTTCCAATACGGATTTTTTGAAGGGGTATTTCTCGGCAACGACAAGTTCCCCGAACTGAATCAAAAAATCGACGAAATCGCCGCCAAATACAACGTGACCAACACGACGATCGCGATCGCGTGGCTGCTGCGCCATCCGGCCCGCATGCAACCGGTGACCGGGACGATGAATATTGAACGGTTGAAAGATTGCTGCAAAGCCGCCGACGTTTATCTGACTCGTGAAGATTGGTACGAAATTTACCGTGCGGCAGGCAACGTGCTGCCGTAAAGAAGATAAGCGTCAGGACGAGCGGGATGCCTGATGAAATATGCAACGCCGTCCCGCCGAGCAGGATGATCAACTTGAAGTTGAGGGACAAGCCGTTATTCCTTTGTTAGAGCAGAGGGAGAACGGGCTTGCCAATGGGGAAGAAGAAGTTGCACTTATAGTTGAAAAGTATGACAACGTTAAGTTGAATTGCCCTGGCTTTGTGCCGGGGCTTTTGCTTCTTTTGCGATCAAAGTTGCAAAAGTGCAGGTTTTTCGGGCGTAAAATAACGAAAACGCGAAAATTCCTGCGATAATGCAATTTTTTTGATCCGTTCAAGCCCAATTTTCAAAAATCGACCAAAATTACTGTATTTTGGCAGGATTTTGCGCCATAGTCATCTTGTCCGGCCCCAATTCCTGTACTTTTGCAGCTTTTCACCAAAGCAATCTGCCTGGAGACGGAGGAGATGGAGGCGGGCGCACCGACGGACCGGAGACGATTTAACAGAAGAAGAGGCGCGTAAACGGATCTTGGACGGTTTGACGGATGGCGCGGACGGTTAGACAGGCTATCAAAAAAACCGACCTCTCTTTCAGAAAGGTCAGCATTTATAAATTCCGATTCGGTACTTAGGAAATCCCTTTTACAAGCTGGCTCAGGGCTTGGTCGATTGGCGTTAACGGACGGCCGAGCAGCTTTTCGAAATCGTTGCTTTCGATCTCGAGAGCGCCTGACCGAATGCCTTGCTGAATCTCTACAAGCATCGGGATGAGGAAGTCCGGTACGCCGGCATTTTTCATGATGTCCGCATAGGTGGCGTCATCGACGTGCTGCACAGGAACTTCCCGTCCCAATACTTTGCCGAGTGCGGATACCAGTTCTTCCTGCGACAGCGGCTTGCCGGACAGCTCGTAGATCGTATTTTCATGACCGTTCCCGGCCAGCACGGCTGCTGCCGCTTCCGCATATTCTTGCTGCAGGGCCCAGCCTACCTTTCCGCCTCCGGCAGACGTCACCCATGGCGCTCCTGCCAGCACGCCTTGAATGCTCGCGATCTCATTCTCCAGGTACCAGTTGTTACGCAGGAACGAGTAGGGAATGCCGGTTTTCAGAATGGCTTTTTCTGCGGCTTGATGCGGCGGAGCTAGGAACAATTGGCTTTCGCTTGCATTCGCCAAGCTCGTATAAGCGATGAAGCTTACTTTCGCACGTGCAGCTGCTTCTACCGCATTCGTATGCTGACGAATTCTGGTTTCATTGTCACCGTCCGCGGAAATGATCAATATCCGGTCGATCCCCGCAAAGGCCGCATCCAAGCTTTCCGGACGGTCAAAGTCTCCCTGCCGAACGTCAACTCCCCGAGCGCGGAGATCTTCCGCTTTCTCCGGATTGCGGACACTGACAGCCAGCTGGCTCGCCGGTACAGATTTCAACAGCGTCTCGACTACTTTTCTGCCCAGTTTTCCTGTCGCGCCAGTCACCAACATTTTCATTGCCTATTCCTCCGTTTCGGTTGTAGTATGTCTTGTTATAACAGTATGTGATACAACGCATGTATAAAATAAGAGCTCGTAAATGAGCTTTTATTTATTTAAACTTTCCGATGAGCTGTTCCAGCGTCGTTTGTGCCAGCCTTTGTTCCATAAGGGACTGGGCTTCCTTCAATTCCGCTTGCAGGACCCGCTCGATATTCCGCCCGACGGGGCAATTGATATTGGAATTTTCGTGTATCCGAAATAGCCGGTTCTCTTCTGCCGCATTCACAGCCCGATAAATATCGAGGAGTGTAATCTGGCCGGGATCTTTAAGCAGGGAAGCCCCTCCAACCCCTGCGCGAACGTCCACTAACCCCGCTTTCTTTAACATACCCATAATTCTCCGGATTACAACGGGATTTGTATTCACGCTGCTCGCGATGAAGTCCCCGGTGCAATCATTCGGGCTGACGGCGATTAAGGAAAGAGTATGAACAGCAATCGAAAAGCGCGTACTGATTTGTTTCATTTGTATCACCACCGTTGTAACCATTATAGTTATAACCTCATCGTGTGTCAATGGCCCGGCAATCATGTCGACCTGCAACTGATCTGAGTTAATGTCACTATGATACAGGAGACCGCGACATTGACCAGAACGGAAGATGGTAGTTATGGTGCAGATGATGGGCGGATGATCAATGAGGAAGGAGTAACAGTACTCGGACTAAGCGTAAGGCAAGTGATCGGCTTAAGAAGAAGAACAAGCAGAAGGGGGAACGCAGCCCTCGTCTACCGGTCACGTATTTTGTAAGACTTGGCTCGCAATTTGTCGTGCCGCTTTTGTCGAATACATAGGAATAAATACCCATACGAGCTATAATAAACATATAATGTCAAGTGAAGGGGAGTGACCGCAATTGGAGAATGGGAAAGAGAGGATTCTTGATTGCTCCTGGCTTCGATACGATGTTGTAAACTTCGCGATGCAGCAAAATTTTGTGCCGATTGTCCAAAATGTGATTGTTCGCAATACTTCAGTTCGTGATCTACATCAGGTGACTGTCAAAATTACAGCAGAACCGGAGTTTGCTCCGGAATGGGACAAGACTATCGATCTTGTTCCCGCGGGGCAGGAAGTGGACCTTGGAACGGTCGATATTGCATTGTCAGGCACTTTCCTGGCGGGATTGACGGAACGGCTTACCGGCCTGTTGAAGCTTGAAGTTGCCATGCAGGGGGAGATACTGTTTCAGGAAAACTCCCCTCTTACGGTTCTGGCTTACGACCAATGGGGGGGATTGTCCTCAATGCCGGAAATGGCTGTGGCATTTATTATGCCGAATCACCCGGCGGTGGCCAAAGTGATTGGCGATGCTGCGCCATGGTTGGAGAAATGGACTGGGAATCCCTCTTTTGACGCCTACCAAAGCCGAAATCCCAATCGTGTTCGGTATCAGGCTGCAGCCATTTATTCGGCCCTGCAGGCTTATCAAATTACATATTGCGTTGCTCCTGCCAGCTTCGAGGAAGCAGGACAGCGGATCCGGTTGCCGGAAGCTGTATTCGGAAACGGCATGGGCAATTGTCTCGACCTTGCACTGCTCTATGCAGCTTGCCTGGAGGCAGTCGGATTACATCCGCTGTTGATCTTTACGAAAGGTCATGCTTTTCCTGGCGTGTGGCTCGCTCAGGAAACGTTTGCGGAAAGCGTCCAGGATGACGTTACGCTTCTTACCAAAAGGCTTGCCGAGGGAGTGCATGAAATAAGCGTTGTGGAAGCCACCATGATGTGCGCCGGCAATCATTCGTCGTTCCGAGAAGCGGAAGCAGCAGCGGCACTTCACTTGGCGGATCCCGACAATTTTATCTGTTTTATTGATGTGAAACGTGCTCGTGCAAGCGCAATTCGGCCGATTCCCATGCGAATTCCAACGGCTGAAGGATGGAAAATTGCTGAGGAAAATCATACATCGACGTCAACCCTCGAAGCACCTAATGAGATGACGATTCTTGATCGGCCGGCAGAAGCGGATTCTATTCCGGTAACCAAGCAAAAACAGTGGGAAAGAAAACTGCTTGATCATACTTTGCGCAATACGTTGCTGAATTTTCGCCTTACCAAAGCGGCGCTTCCTTTACTGCACTTCCGTTTAAGCGAGCTTGAGGACGCATTGGCTGACAGACAGGAGTTTCAACTGCTGCCGAGGCCTTCGGATTTCAACAAGACGGAAAGAAGCGTGGATTTATTCCAAAGTGTAAGCAAAGATCATCCGTTTGCAGGACTTATTCATGAAGAATTTCTGAACAGACGCCTGCGTGCTAATACAAGCGATAAGGAGCTTGTCGAGAAAGTAACTCATCTTTATCGTTCCGCCCGTCTATCCCTTGAGGAAAACGGTGCAAACACGTTGTATTTGGCGCTGGGCCTGCTTCAATGGTACGAGACCGCCGAAAGCGAAATTCCGCGATATGCGCCTATCGTGTTAGTTCCTGTGGAACTTGTCAGAAGGTCTACAAGCGCCGGGTTTGTGCTTCGCTCCAGGGACGAGGAAACCCAAATCAACATTACGATGCTGGAGATGCTTCGGCAAGATTTTGGCATCCAAATTGGCGGTTTGGACCCGCTCCCCCGCGATGAAAAAGGAATAAATCTCGCTGGTGTTTTTACTATGATTCGTCGTGCCGTTATGAATTTGCCGCGGTGGGATGTGGTGGAATCCGCCTTTATCGGGTTGTTTTCCTTCAGCCGGTTTGTCATGTGGAATGATATTCGGAACCGTGCGGATGACTTGGCCAAAAATAAAGTGGTCGCCAGTTTAATGTCCGGGCGGATGGAATGGGACCCTGGAGAATCTTTTCCTGACGCCGAAAAATTGGACGAACTTTATGCTCCGGGTCAACTGCTGCTTCCGATCAGTGCGGATTCTTCACAAATCACTGCCATCAGCGCGGCGCTCAGCGATAAAAGCTTTGTTCTGCACGGGCCGCCGGGGACAGGAAAATCGCAGACGATTACAAACATTATTGCCGCTGCGCTGGCTGAAGGCAAGACCGTACTGTTCGTTGCCGAAAAAATGGCGGCGTTAAGCGTCGTACAACGCCGGCTGGAGCAAATCGGATTGGGACCGTTTTGTCTTGAGCTACATTCCAACAAAAGCACGAAGAAAGCGGTTCTTGAACAGCTGCGTCAAACGCTTGAGACAGCCCACACGGCTTCGCCGGAAGAGTGGAACGCACTCGCGGAAAGATTGGCGGCGTACCGAAGCGAGCTCCAAGAATTCTGCGTCTCCTTGCACCGGAAATATAATTTTGGCGCTTCGCTTTATGAAGCGATCGTCCGTTACGACCGGGTGAAGTCGTCATCCTCCTCGGTTACGTTAGACCCTGTAATCGTGGGGAGCATGACGCAGGAACAGTCTATGATCTGGGCAGATTTGGTCAGCGAGCTTCGTGCTGCGGGAGAAGCAACCGGACATCCGGCAGGTCATGCATGGTCTGATGCGAAATGTACGGCGTATACCCCGTCCATGCGGGTACAAGTCGAGGAACGGTTGGCCGTCTACGCGACCAGGCTGGAAGAAGTTCAAGCGGCTTATTTCGAGCTTGTAAATCGTATCGGTTTTCCTTTTGAGCGGCCTACGCCGGAAATTATGCAGCGGGTTGGTGAAGTGGGAGAGCTTCTTCAAGCCGTGCCGGAATTCGTTCCGGTTCGTCTTCTGGTTGCGGAAGGAATGGATACGGCAAGCGAGCAAGTAGCAAGAGCTGCTCAGCATGGAAGTTTGCGGAATGACTCGCGTTTGCGTATTTTGGCGCAATTTACAAACGAAGCCCTGAATTTCGATGCGCAATTGGCGCTCTCCGAATGGAGAAAGGCGGAACTGCAATGGTTTCTGCCCAAATACTTGAAGCAGAATCGAATTTACCGGATGCTGAAACGGATGGCCGTTTCAGGTTCGGCTCCTATAAAACAAGAAACGCCCGAAACTTTATCGTACATTATCCAGTATCAATCCGAAAATGCCGCACTGAAACAATTGGAACCGGCGGCGGCATCATTGTTGGGACAACTGTGGAACGGGGGAGAAGCGGACTGGGAAGCGGTAAAGGAAGTGAATGATTGGGTTAGAAAGCTTCATCAGTCTTTGCTTCGCTTGTATCAGGACGAAGGGCAAGCACAACTGGCTAGAGAGCGTCTTGCGGGAATGCTGTCGGCGGGCAGAGCCGCCTTTCTGGAGCAACATGGGGAAGTAATTGCACGCTTTTTGACGGCCAAACAGGAATTCAGGCTGCTGGAAGAACAATTGGCGGATCTACTGAAAATAGATTTTAACGGGCTGGATCAGAAGCGGGGAACTGCAACATGGTTCGATTACCGTGAGCAGAAGGCGCAACAGTGGAGACAGCACATCGGGACACTACGGGAGTGGTGCAGTTGGCGGCAAGTCCGGGAACGGGCGATAACATCCGGTCTGTCATCCCTGGTGTTTGCGTATGAAGGCGGAGAGCTTCAGCACCAGGAGGTTTTGCTGGCTTTTGAACGTGCTTGGTGGAAGGCGGCGATTGATTACATTCTCGAAGCGGACAAACAGTTGGCATCGTTTTCCGGACGTTTGTTTGAAGAAAAAATAAAAGGGTTCCAGGAGACGATCGAACGGTTCGAGAAATTGACAAGGCAGGAGATCGCAGCTCGGCTTGCCGCTAGAATTCCCCCGCTTCAGAACCAGGCAGTGGCCTCCAATTCCGAAATGGGAATCTTGCTTCGTGCCATTCGGAGCGGCGGAAGGGGAATATCGCTTCGCAAGCTGTTTGAGCAAATTCCGAATTTGCTCAGCCGGATCTGCCCGTGCATGCTCATGAGTCCGATGTCCGTCGCTCAATACTTGGATCCTCAATATGCGCCATTTGATCTTGTCATATTCGATGAAGCTTCCCAATTGCCAACGAGTGAGGCGATCGGTGCAATCGCCCGCGGGCGAAATGTAATTGTTGTGGGAGATCCCAAACAGTTGCCTCCCACCAGCTTCTTCACGACGACGACGGGTGACGATGCTTATGACGAAGTTGTTCTGGAGGATCTTGACAGTATACTCGACGATTGCCTTGCACTCGGCATGCCCCAAACCTATTTATTGTGGCATTATCGGAGCCGACATGAAAGTCTTATCGCGTTCAGCAACCGACATTTTTATGAAAATAAACTGCTAACCTTCCCTTCACCGAACGAGCGCAAGTCAAGTGTGATATGGCACCCGGTGGACGGTTATTATGATCGCGGGAAGAGCAAGCAAAATCGAGCCGAAGCTGAACGGGTGATAGGGGAGATTGTCCGCCGTCTGCGTGATCCTGAATTGTCAAAGTTTAGTATTGGCGTGGTAACGTTCAACTCCGCTCAACAGAAGCTGATCGAGGACCTGCTCGATGAGACGTTCCGCAAGGATAGCGAGCTGGAGTTGGCCGCATCGCGGATGTATGAATCCATTTTCATTAAAAATCTGGAAAACGTTCAGGGAGATGAGCGTGATGTCATTCTTTTTTCAATAGGTTACGGGCCAGATGAACAAGGCAAGGTTGTTTTTAATTTCGGCCCGTTGAACCGGGAGGGCGGATGGCGTAGATTGAATGTTGCGGTTTCCAGGGCGCGTCGTGAAATGCACGTATTTTCCACTTTGCGAGCCGAACATTTGGATGTGTCAAGAACACGGGTGCAAGGGGTCCAGGCATTGAGGGCGTTTCTGGAGTATGCGGAAAAAGGCCTCTCTGCGCTTCGATTTGAAGCGGATCAAATGAAGGAAGAGGCTACGGGGTTAGAGGTGCAGATTGCTGGGGCATTGAGAAAAGAAAATTATAAAGTGGATTTGCATGTCGGCGCCTCCGGTTACCGGATCGACCTGGCAATTGTGAATCCGGACCAGCCTGATGATTATGTTCTGGCCATTCTCTGCGACGGCAACAGTTATAAATCGGGTAAAACAGCCCGCGATCGGGAAATGCTCCGGGAACAAGTGTTGAGACAACTCGGATGGCGCATACACCGTGTGTGGTCTTTGGATTGGCTGGATAACCCAGAGAGGGAGATTCAACGGATTCGTGAGGCGGTCAAAGCGGCTGCTGCAAGTAAGCGGGAAGAAAGGCTGAACGAGGTTGCCCAGGGGGCAATAGAAGCGGCAGCAACTGTTCAAAACGTTGTGAAACCGTCTCAAACAAAACAGGCCCGTCCCGTAACGCAACCATCTTGGAAAGAGGTCTACAAGCCGGTTAGTCTTTCTGCAGTAGGGCTCCCGCCGGAGGAATTCTATAATCCTATGAACGGGAAACTGGTCAGGAAGCAGATTGCACAGGTTATTGAAGAAGAAGGACCCATCAGCAAACCGCTGCTTGTCAGGAGGGTGCTACAGTCTTGGGGCTTAACACGTTCGGGGGCGCGTATCGAGCGGCACTTTAGCAATCTGCTTACTTCGATGAAGGTGAAGAAGACGGTTTGGGACGGAAAAGAGTTCTATTGGCCCAGTGATTCGAAGCCCTCCCAATATGAAACATACCGGGTCCCTGACAATGATCAGAACCGCAGAAACCCGGAAGACTTGCCCCCGGAAGAGATCGCCAACGCGATAAAAGAAATTTTGTTCATTCAAATCAGTTTGCCGCAGGAAGATTTGGTTAGGGAAACGGTCAGATTACTAGGATACACGAGAACCGGTACGGCTTTGGAAAAAACCGTATTGCAAGGACTCGACGCGGCGATAAAGAAAAAAGCTGCTGTTGTCAGGGATGGAAGGGTTTATTTAATGAGTGATGTATCGGTATCGCATGATGGCGAATAGCGGATTTTCGGTTCAATAATAATCTCGACGGTTCGCCTTTTGACAATTCCGGTACGAAGAAAGAGAGCATCTCTCGAACATATAAAGGCTGTTACGGCTCCCCCCCTCAACTTGTTATCTCGGGCAAAAGGGGGGAGCGTTTTACATAAGTCACGCGACAAGTGAGCCGTTCCACAGCGAAAGGAGCCATGAAAAGGGTAATTCTGCTTCGGGTTACGCAAATTCGGCTGAAGTTCAGGAAAAAATTGTTTACAAAACGATGCGGTTTGATTACAATATCTACGAAAAGGTTTTAGTAAAAGGTTTTCGCTCGTCGAAATCATGAAAAAAGAGAAAATCATGGTTTTAATGTAGGAGTGAGGAGAATCATAACGATTAAAGATATCGCCAGATTGGCGGGCGTTTCGATTACAACCGTTTCGAAAGTGATCAATCGCAAGGATCATGATATTAGCGAAGCCACCAAAAAAAGAGTGCTGGATATTATTCATGAATACAATTATCGGCCGAACGCGCTCGCATCCGGTCTTATTACGAAAAAAACGGGAACGATCGGCCTGCTGGTTCCGGATATTACGAATGCCTTTTTTTCCGAAGTCGTATTAGGCGTCGAAGAGTACGCAGGGAATAGCGGATTTAATGTGATTCTTTGTAATACGAACGACAATCAGGAGAAAGAAACGGAATATTTGTCGGTCTTGAGGGATAAACGGGTTGACGGGATCATTTTTATATCCACCGTCGTTTCGAATCATGAGGGAATCATCAACCTGGCCGATAACGGGATGCCATTAGTCGTCGTGGACCGTCCGATTGATAACGAACGAATTCAAGTGGTGCATCTGGACAACGAGCTGGGCGGAAAAATGGCGACCCGCCATCTTATCGATCACAATCATAGAAAAATCGGGTGTATTACCGGCCCGCTACATAATAAAAGCGCGCGAGACCGATATCAAGGCTATGTAAAAGCGCTTCAAGAAGCGGGCATTCCATTCGAACCCCAATATGTGTATGAAGGCGATTACCGGATCGACGGCGGGGTGAATGGCGCCCGTGCGCTGCTCGAGCAACAGGTTACGGCTATTTTTAGTTGCAACGACATGATGGCTTGCGGTGTTTACGAAGTGGCGCATCAGCTTGGTTTGGATATCCCTGGCGATCTTTCGATCGTCGGATACGATGATATTTTTTTGTGCGATATATTGTCTACCCCGCTGACATCGGTCAATCAACCGGCATACGAGATGGGAAAAGTTTCGGCATCGATATTGATCGACATGATTAACGGAGTTCCGCAAAAAGAAGAGAGGGTAGAGCTGAAATCATCCCTGCACATTCGAAAGAGCGTAGCCCCGCCCAAAACGAATTTATAGGTTGGAGGGAATGAAGTTGGCGAAAATTGTCGTAGTCGGAAGCATAAATATGGATGTCGTCATTCGAGTGCCGCATATCCCGGTAGAGGGAGAAACGATTATGGCTCGCAGCGTGCAATATTACGGAGGAGGCAAGGGGGCGAATCAGGCCATCGCGATGAGTCGCTTGGGCGGTGATGTCCACATGATCGGCCGGGTCGGAAAAGATGCTCACGGCCAGCGCCTTTACGATAACTTGCTTGAAAACGGGACAAAGGCGGCCGGTGTGGAATGGGACGAAGATCAGCCTTCAGGTACAGCCTATATTTATGTCTCCGATCGGGGAGAGAATAATATCGTCGTGTTCTCGGGGGCCAACAGCAAAGTGGACGTGGCGCAAATTAACCGCTACGAGCATCTGTTCGACGATGCCGAATATTGCCTGATGCAAATGGAAATCCCGCGAGAAACGATCGAACATACGGTGCAGGTCTGCAAACAGAAAGGCGTTAAAATCATTTTAAACCCTGCTCCTGCGCAGCCCTTGAGCGAACAAATTTTAGAGGGTCTTTATATCCTGATCCCGAATGAATCCGAGCTTGATCTATTATGCCCCGGTCCGGGCAGTCTGGAAGAAAAGTCGGCCAAACTATACGGATCGGGCGTGCAAAACTTGATTGTGACGCTCGGCGCCAAAGGAAGCATGTTGATGAATGAAGCCGGGGTCAAGTATTTTCCTGCCGTTCCCGTAAAACCTGTCGATACAACCGCGGCTGGCGATTCATTCATCGGCGGTCTGACCATCGGATTGTCCAACAAGATGGATCTCGAGGCAGCTATTCAATATGCGTCATTAGTCGCGGCCATCACGGTAAGCAAGATGGGAGCGCAAGCATCGTTGCCCGATCTTGCAGCGGTGGAAGCTTATTTGGCTGGAAAATAATTGACACCAGAAAGGATCAGTACTATGATTCAGTCAATCGGTTAAATGAAAGAAGGTGTTTATCTGCAGATGAAGCGAGCGACAGTAAAAGAAGTAGCCAAAATGGCAGGCGTATCGACGGCAACCGTATCCAACGTATTGACCGGAAGGAAGTACGTGAGCGATGAAGTGAAAGAACGGGTACATAGCGTGATGAAAAAATTAAACTATCAACCCAACGTGATCGCCAAAAGTTTGCGTCTGAAAGAATCGCGGTTGATCGGTTTGCTCATAAGCGATGTTGCCAACTCCTTCTTTTCCAGCGTAGTCAGGGGGATTGAGTACGAACTGGCAGCGAACAACTACCACGTGTTGTTATGCAATACAGATTCCAACGTCGAGAAGGAAAGGGAGTACCTGGAGACGTTGATCGGCAAACGCATAGACGGACTCATCGTATCGTCGGCCGGAAATTCCGGCGACTATTTCCGGTCGCTGCAGCAAACCGGCGTGCCGATCGTATTTCTAAACCGTTGCCCGCCGTTTATGAATTGCGACGTCATTATGAGCAACAACATCAGCGGCGCTTACTCCGCAACGGAGCACTTGATCCGGCACGGCTACCGAAAGATTGCGATCATTACCGGCGAGCCGACGATCAGCACCGGGAAAGACCGGCTGACCGGCTACATGAGAGCGCATGAAGACTATGGCATTCAGGTGCATGAAGATTTAATAAAGGAAGGCCGCTTCGATACCGAGAGCGGTTATTTGATGATGAAAGAACTGATGGAACAGGAAAAGAAGCCGGATGCGGTGTTTATTTCCAACAACTCGATGACATTGGGCGGCTACAAGTATTTAAAGGAAAAAGGGATTCGCATCCCGGATCAGGTGGCGCTGGTTGCGTTTGACGATCCGGAATGGGCGGAATTGGTCGATCCCCCCGCCAAGTCGCAGCCATAGAAACACCAGGTAAGAGCTGCGGAGCCGCGGCAGGCAATTCCTTCGTGTTCGAGCGCTTGGAAGATCCGTTGCTGGAACTGTTCAGGTCCTCATCCTTGCGGATTTTCGTCACTCCTCGTTGGCGATCGCGAGGTCAAAAACGTCTCTCTGCGGACGGCTGGCATCGGTTTACCGGGTTACATCGAATTTGATGGCGATTCTTCCGTCATTAGCGTTGTAAACCAGGTTCGCTAAGGCAGGTAATAGGGATTCCGAAGAGACCGGGTGGTGAGTTGCCCGGTCTCTAACCTTAGTAATGGGGGATGGACTAATGGTGGCAATTGATACAAAAGGGAAAGCGGTAGACGAAGGTGTTGTGCGTGTAGAGCTGGAGTATTCCCCCAGTGAACTGCGTCAGCTGATTGCTCAGTTGCCGAGCCGACACCCACTCGTATCTCGCTTGAAGAGGCAATTAAAAGATGCGCGGACAAACAGCAGGGGGAGATTTTTTCCACCGGCAGCGCGCTGACTTATCTTTCGGAGAAACTGAAAGTCTCCAGTTATCATGGTATAATTATTGGCAATACGAACCACTACTTAATTTTCTCCGCCTCTATATTTTAGGCGAAGAACGAGTCCCTTCTACGGGAAATCTACACTATGCTTGGACGGATTAAGGCGAACATACCATAGGTATGTCTTTTTTTCGTTTGAGCCCATAATTGGAAATAAGAGCTGAACGCTTCCGCGTCGGCTCTTTTTTTATTTTCAAAGGAGCCATTCCTGTAATGAAGTAATTTGCCCTTTGAAAAGAAAAAGCGCCTCCTGTATGCTGGGTCTCGGAATGGTCGACATTCACTGCCCTAATTGAAGGAGGACGCTCTACATGAAGTATAAGCTGAAACAAAAGCAGAATCAACGGATTACACGTATTACCGAATCGACATTGGTGGTCGGCGCAGATATTGCCAAGAAGATTCATGTTGCTCGAGCGGTGGATTTTCGAGGAATCGAGCTTGGCAAAGACTGTGTATTCCATAACAATCAGGATGGGCTAACGAAGCTGGCAACATGGATGAAGGGGCTCGGGCAAGCGCATAGCAAGACAGACATCGTGTTTGGCATCGAGCCTACTGGACACTACTGGTTTCCGTTAGCGGCATTCTTACAAGAGCAAGGAATTCAGGTTGTGGTCGTGAATCCGCATCACGTTAACAAGACGAAGGAGCTCGAGGACAACTCTCAGACGAAGAGCGACTACAAGGATGCCAAAGTCATCGCGGATCTCATTCGGAACGGGAAATATTCCGAGCCGAAGCTGCCGACCAAGGAATACGCAGAGCTGCGCATTCTAATGAACCTTCGGGAGAAAGTGGCAGCCAGTCTAGCGCAGGTGAAAGGCCGCATCAGCAACTGGTTTGACAGGTTCTTTCCGGAGTATACCAGCGTATTCAAGGAATGGGACGGCAAGACATCGCTCATGACGATGCGAGCATTCCCGCTGCCAGCAGATATCGTCGCCAAGGGGGCCAGAGACGTCCTGGCTTACTGGAAGACGGAAGTGAAGCGTGGCGTTGGCATCAAGCGTGCAGAAGCGCTCTGCGCTGCCGCTGCTGTCTCCATTGGATTGACGGAGGGAACCGTAGCGGCTCGAATGGAACTAGTCACATTACTGGGTCAATTCGATTTATTCAATGAGCAATTGGAGACGATCATGGCGAAGGTGATGGAGATCTTGGAAAGCATTCCGGGAGCAGCGCAAATGCTAACCGTGCCGGGAGTTGGAGCGATCACCGTTGCCGGATTTCTGGCTGAAGTCGGAGATCTGAACAACTACGATCACGGTCAAAAAAATCATTCGGCTTGCCGGACTCAATCTCAAAGAAAACAGTTCGGGCAAGCGAAAGGGCAAGACGGGTATTAGCAAACGAGGGCGGTCGCGGCTGCGGGCCTTGTTGTTCCGTGCGGTGATGCCGATGGTGGCAAAGAACGAAGCGTTTAAGGCGCTGCACAAGTACTACACGACGCGAAGTCAGAATCCGCTGAAGAAGAAACAGTCCATCATCGCATTGTGTGGAAAGCTGATCCGAGTCCTGCATACGCTGGGGACAAGGCAAAGAGCATACAACGCCATTGACGTTATCGGTCCCGTTTGGCAATCACGAATGCAGCAAGAGGCCGCTTAATAACCAAGAGCAACGATACCTGCAATTTCGTTTTATTCACAAGTGAACAACCAGACAACGGAAGCACCGGAGAAGCCGAAGCACAACATTCCATAAGGGCAACGACCCCGTAAAGGAGCAAGAATCGGCATCCACCCCTTGAGAGGTAGAACGAAGGAATGTAAGGGCATAGACCCGGCGTGACATGGGAGGGTAAACCCCAAGGGCGAATGTGGAGATCCACTGTGCGATCATAATCAGACTATCCACAGTTTCGGAACAAAATGATCCCAAGCTCTGTTCCCGCCTACGCTCTTACAAAAAATCGTGGTGCAGACTACATTCTCCACTAGTACCTCTTAAACTGTCAAAGTTGAAATCTTGAGAATAAGCGAGAAAACAGGAGAAAACATTACTTTATAGTGGGAGGTAATTCACAGTGGCAGCAGAGTTAATGTAACGACTTATGCGCGGCGTGTCGGCATCATCTTTCCGGTTGCCGTAACCCGCTCCGTTTGGTTCGACATGCTCGAACCGGACGAGGCGGCGAAAGATGCCTGTGAGACGCAGATGGGGCGCCTGGCAAAGCTTCTCCTGAAGCTCAAGAGCGAAATGCTCCAAGCGAACGGCGATCGGCTTGAATTTACGTTCACCGTAACCATTGAAGGCCGTTCTAAGGAGTTCCCTCTTTACGTCACGCTGCTGCCCGGCGACGATTTTGAGCCGGTCATAACCGTACAGATGCAAAACGAGGACTAATCCATATCCCATTCGGAGGTAATTCATATGAAAAAAACGAGCTCGATTTCGCTTTACACGGCCGGTGAGCAGGTGGTTCTCCGTTCCGGTTGGAACGCTGATTCAAACAGTCTCGTCGGGAAGCCCGGGAAGGTCGTTGCCTGGAAGCCGGCTACCGTGTTCGAAAACCCGAACCGCAACAAGGTCGTGTTTGAGGACGGCAGCTATGTCATCTGCGATCCGCGCCTGCTGCGCCCTCGCATTCGCGATATTGCGCTCGCCGAGGTTCGCACCGCGGTTTCCCTGGGGCTTCGCGCTTACCGTGCGCTGCGCGCCCGTGTGCTTGCCGAAAGGGGCTGGCAGCTGATGGCCGCAGTCGAGCAAATGGATATGTTTGCTTACCTGCAGGAGATCGAGGAACAAGCGGCGGCCGCCAGGCTTTCTCTTGCTCCCGCTCCGGCATTATCCAAACCGGTACGGAAGCGGGTGTCCGTTCTAAAAAGTGCGAAAGCCGCGCTGTCCTGGTTCTGGATTGTCCTCCACAATCTCTTCGGTATCGCCTGCTGGGTGAACGTCTACACGGTCACACGCGGCTTTGGCGGCAGGGAAGAGGGGGGGGTGGTACTATTTGCAGTACGAATGCCTGAAATCGCGTCAGGTTGGCTTTTGGGAGGCGAGTGCGCTCCGTATGAAGTGGCTGCATGAATTTGCCGGTCTCAAATGGGGTGATCTACGCTCAAAGTCGGGAGGGCTAGACGTTGTGGTGCTGATTGAGCCCCGCAGGGCTGCATGCCGCACAACCCGCACGCCCCGTTTCGCCGAATACGCCGATCGAGCCATTTCTTTCGCGATCGTGCAGGGTCATTAGGAACTTTGGGCAGAATGGCCCGAGGAGGTAATCGAGATGAATCATGAACAAGCGTCGGACGCTCCTGTGCTCGATACGTTCAGACTTACCATGACCCTTGCGACTGGCGAGGAAGTCATTCGGGAAGTATCGGAGTTTGACTTCGAAGTGAAATGGATGATCCGGGAAGCGGTTGGTTACGACAAGCTTGTACTGATCTATCCTGGCGCATACGGCTATAAAGAACGCTTCGAGTGCGTCGAAGTCAAAAAAGAGAACCTTTCACGGGCAGGGAAATAAAGACCAACTAAGGAGGGAAGCTCCGCTGCAACCATCGGCGGGGTTTCCCGCCTGGTTGCACGAGCAAACCGCTATGAACCATTTTCACATCAAGGCTGCGGCTAAGGAACGTGCGTTTCTTCGCAAATTCGGCAAGGAAGGGTATACCTTTCTGACCGTGAAGGAGCGGCGCCCCAATGTCATTCAAAAGGTCACGAAGGATTATATCTACGTGACCACCGCAAAGAGCGATAGGCCCAACCACATTCCTCGTTCCAGTTTACGGCGTGCGCTTGCCATCCTCTTTTATCGCCGGGTGACAACCCTCAAGGCGCTGATCCGAATCAATTCCTTTTCGAGCGCGCTGGCCGGTCTCATTAAGGCGATGATGAGCGATATTTGCAAGATAACCGAAACGAAGACGAAGGCGGTGCGCCTGAGCCTGCGCGGGCTGCGGTACATTTTCTCCGGTGTCAGTAAGGGAAAGGGCGACGTGAGGATTGTAAAGCAGAATGGCGGCCTGTTTGTCCTCCTGAACTACTTCAATATCCGCAATGACCTATCCGACGGTTGGAAGGAAAATCTGCGGGCCCTTGGGTTAGGGGTGTTTTTTTTGCTAGATTGGTATATTTTTATTATAATATAAACAGGAACACATGTTCCTATTGCGGTTGTATTTTACCCTTTCTCAACACCTATTTTATAGAGGTGAAATTATGGAGGGAGGGCAAAAGAATGGAATCATCAGCTACATTATATGACTCTTGCCGTGCTGAGCTGAAAAGAATTGCTTGGAGACTCCAATACGGAGCCCGCAAGCAAAGATCCCGTGAAGTTCATATCACTTTCGATATTTCGTATTCAGTAAATCCGTACAACCATATTGAATCGGTCATTTACATCAATCAATTGTTCGACAACACCCTCTGCGAGACCGAAAAATATGTCCTTAAAAAACTGATCTTTGAAGATAAGACAGAAAAGGAGATTGCAAAAGAACTGAACATATCGCAGCAGGGGGTAAGCAAATGGAAAAAGAAAGCTCTGAAGAAATTATCTCGGATGATGAGTTATTAAAGCTGATCATCGCAGTGTAGAATAATGATAAGGAAGCAATGCAAGCGATCATTAAGTTGTTCGAGAACGAAATGATTGAGTTGAGTCGTTACATCCGCATGCCCCAGGAAGATGCCCTACAAAGCATGAAAATCGAACTAATGGATCTGATTAAAAATAAACCTGAATTTCGAAAGCCCA
>NZ_JBCNFP010000129.1:0-2225 GCF_050481165.1 Paenibacillus cisolokensis | reverse complement strand
GCCCTCGACCGATTAGTATTCGTCAGCTCCACGCATTGCTGCGCTTCCACCTCGAACCTATCGACCTGGTCGTCTTCCAGGGGTCTTACTGACTGGGAAATCTCATCTTGAGGGGGGCTTCGCGCTTAGATGCTTTCAGCGCTTATCCCTTCCGTACATAGCTACCCAGCTGTGCTCCTGGCGGAACAACTGGTACACCAGCGGTACGTCCATCCCGGTCCTCTCGTACTAAGGACAGCTCCTCTCAAATTTCCTACGCCCGCGACAGATAGGGACCGAACTGTCTCACGACGTTCTGAACCCAGCTCGCGTACCGCTTTAATGGGCGAACAGCCCAACCCTTGGGACCTACTTCAGCCCCAGGATGCGATGAGCCGACATCGAGGTGCCAAACCTCCCCGTCGATGTGGACTCTTGGGGGAGATAAGCCTGTTATCCCCAGGGTAGCTTTTATCCGTTGAGCGATGGCCCTTCCATTCGGTACCACCGGATCACTAAGCCCGACTTTCGTCCCTGCTCGACTTGTCGGTCTCGCAGTCAAGCTCCCTTCTGCCTTTGCACTCTTCGAATGATTTCCAACCATTCTGAGGGAACCTTGGGACGCCTCCGTTACGCTTTGGGAGGCGACCGCCCCAGTCAAACTGCCCGCCTGACACGGTCCCTCCGCCCGATTCAGGGCGGCAGGTTAGAACTCCGATACGATCAGGGTGGTATCCCAACGTCGCCTCCACCGAAGCTGGCGCCCCGGCTTCTCAGGCTCCCACCTATCCTGTACAGATCGTACCAAAGTCCAATATCAAGCTGCAGTAAAGCTCCATGGGGTCTTTCCGTCTTGTCGCGGGTAACCTGCATCTTCACAGGTATTAAAATTTCACCGGATCTCTCGTTGAGACAGCGCCCAAGTCGTTACGCCATTCGTGCGGGTCAGAATTTACCTGACAAGGAATTTCGCTACCTTAGGACCGTTATAGTTACGGCCGCCGTTTACTGGGGCTTCGGTTCACAGCTTCGGGCCGAAACCCTAACCGCTCCCCTTAACCTTCCAGCACCGGGCAGGCGTCAGCCCGTATACTTCGCCTTGCGGCTTCGCACAGACCTGTGTTTTTGCTAAACAGTCGCTTGGGCCTTTTCACTGCGGCCCCCTCGGGCTATTCACCCTACCGGGGCACCCCTTCTCCCGAAGTTACGGGGTCATGTTGCCGAGTTCCTTAACGAGAGTTCTTCCGCGCGCCTTAGCATCCTCTGCTCGCCTACCTGTGTCGGTTTGCGGTACGGGCACCTTCGCCTGGCTAGAGGCTTTTCTCGGCAGCCGGAGCCCATGACCTTCGGTACTCCAATGTTCCCTCCCCATCACAGCCCAGCCTTTCGATCAGCGGATTTGCCTGCTGATCAGCCTCACTGCTTGGACGGACTATTCCATCAGTCCGCGTCACTGCCCTTCTGCGTCACCCCATCGCTCATCACGGCTTACGGTGGTACAGGAATTTCAACCTGTTGTCCTTCGACTACGCCTTTCGGCCTCGCCTTAGGTCCCGACTTACCCTGAGCGGACGAACCTTCCTCAGGAACCCTTAGGCTTTCGGCGGATGGGATTCTCACCCATCTTTTCGTTACTCATACCGGCA
The DNA here is from genome assembly GCF_050481165.1 of Paenibacillus cisolokensis. NCBI lineage: Bacteria > Bacillati > Bacillota > Bacilli > Caryophanales > Paenibacillaceae > Paenibacillus > Paenibacillus cisolokensis. Next base: position 600 of record NZ_JBCNFP010000129.1, on the reverse strand, counting down.
TTCTCACTTGCATGCGGTCCACCAGTCCTTCCGGTCTGACTTCTACCCCCATGCAACGCTCCCCTACCACTGTACATCGCTGTACAATCCATAGCTTCGGTGGTGTGTTTAGCCCCGTTACATTTTCGGCGCAGAGTCACTCGACCAGTGAGCTATTACGCACTCTTTAAATGGTGGCTGCTTCTAAGCCAACATCCTGGTTGTCTTTGCAACTCCACATCCTTTCCCACTTAACACACACTTGGGGACCTTAGCTGATGATCTGGGCTGTTTCCCTCTTGACCGCGGATCTTAGCACTCGCGGTCTGACTCCCGGGCAGCGCGTCCTTGGCATTCGGAGTTTGACTGGACTTGGTAACCCTTGGCGGGCCCCGCACCCAATCAGTGCTCTACCTCCACGACGCTCCTTTCCCGAGGCTAGCCCTAAAGCTATTTCGGGGAGAACCAGCTATCTCCGAGTTCGATTGGAATTTCTCCGCTACCCCCACCTCATCCCCGAATTTTTCAACATTCGTGGGTTCGGGCCTCCAGTGCGTGTTACCGCACCTTCACCCTGGACAGGGGTAGATCACCCGGTTTCGGGTCTACGCCCACGTACTC
>NZ_JBCNFP010000128.1:0-634 GCF_050481165.1 Paenibacillus cisolokensis | reverse complement strand
GGCTCTGACTTCTTGTAAGCGCACGGTTTCAGGTTCTCTTTCACTCCCCTCCCGGGGTGCTTTTCACCTTTCCCTCACGGTACTGCTTCGCTATCGGTCGCCAGGGAGTATTTAGCCTTGGCAGATGGTCCTGCCGGATTCCCACGGGGTTCCTCGTGTCCCGCGGTACTCGGGATCCGTCTCGGAGGGCTCAGACTTTCGGTTACAGGGCTTTTACCTTCTATGGCCGGCCTTTCCAGACCTGTTCGCCTAATCTAAACCTTTGTCACTCCGTATGAGACGTCCCACAACCCCAGAGGGCAAGCCCTCTGGTTTGGGCTCTTCCGCTTTCGCTCGCCGCTACTGACGGAATCACTGTTGTTTTCTCTTCCTCAGGGTACTGAGATGTTTCAGTTCCCCTGGTATGCCTCCTTGACAGCTATGGATTCACTGCCAGGTGACTGCCCATGACGGCAGCCGGGTTTCCCCATTCGGACATCCCCGGATCAAAGCCTGCTTACGGCTCCCCGAGGCAGTATCGTTGTTCGCCACGTCCTTCGTCGGCTCCTGGCGCCTAGGCATCCTCCGTGCGCTCTTAGTAGCTTAACCTAAAAACTTTGTGAAACAAAGTTCGCTTCGAAAGCATCTACTTTGC
>NZ_JBCNFP010000127.1:0-4058 GCF_050481165.1 Paenibacillus cisolokensis | reverse complement strand
CATTCCGATTTCATGTTAAAAAAATAAAATTTAAAACATTTAGATGGATAGGAGGTTGAAAATATAACGTATATACTTGTAGTATGAAATTAGGTTCTGAAAAAAATGGGTTCAAATCGTCAAGTTGATCAAATGTCAAGGAGGTCATCTGAATGAAGCGTGTAAGCAAAATGCGAAAATGGAGACGGAATGTAACGATTGTTCTGTTAAGCACTTTATTGATTATACCTTCATTCCTGAGTGGTGAAGCTGGTAACGCTCATGCTGTATCTCATTCAAATCAGAAAGAGAAAGAAATTTCAGTCAACTCATTGAAAACGCATACAAATACAACTTTTCCTGTTGTTGATTTTGAAGACGGGATCATTCCATCTTTCGTTACGGACAGCAATTCAACGCTGGAAATCATCGATAACGTGACGGGTTCAAAAGCGTTAAAAGTAACTTATGGAATCGCCGATTTTCCAACTGTGAAATTCACGGCTGAAACATACTGGGACTTCGGAGAGCAAAGTGCTTTGTCATTTGAAGTGACAAATCCGACTAACGAAGATATTACATTCTATGTCCGTATGGATGATGATAAGCAAGCGGACGGCGTTGTGCATTCGATGGTTAGCATCGGGGTCGCCAAAGCCAATTCGACTGAAAAACTGTTCCTCAGTTTAAGTTCAGATGTGCAAGACATCGGCATGCGTTTCTTGCCGCCGAACCCGGCAGGAAGCCAATTGAGCTATGGTTGGGGTGAGAAATCGTTAAACGCCCGCCATATCGTCGAGTTTCAATTCTGGCAAATGTACACTTCCAAAGAATCGGTCTTGATTTTTGACAATATTCAAGTGATATCGGATCCAAATTCAGACCTGAGCTATTTGGACGGTCTGGTTGACCGGTATGGTCAATATACTGGTATGTACTGGGAAGGGAAAGTTTATACCCAGGAAGATCTGATTGAAGATAAGGAACAAGAATTGAAATGGTTGGAAGAAACAGCGCCGCCAATTGAAACGAGCAAATATGGCGGCTGGTTGAATGGCCCCAAGCTGGAAGGAACGGGGCACTTCAGAGTGACAAAGCACAACGGAAAATGGACACTCGTTGATCCAGAAGGTTACCTGTTCTTTTCAACCGGTCTTGATATTGTAAGATTAGCAGACATGAATACTTGGGTGACCGGAAGATGGAACATGTTTTATAATCTTCCTTCCCGTTTCGGTCCGTTGGCGGATCACTATCATTATTCCGGAGTTGTTGCTAGACCGCCATTAAATCTTACGGAAGGCTGGTTGTTTAACCATTACTCGGCCAACCTCGAACGAAAATATGGCGAAAATTATTTGGAAGAATGGAAAGATATAACGGTCAAACGTTTTAAAACCTGGGGCTTCACCTCGATCGGGAATTGGTCTGAACCTGAACTGTTTTACGGAAAAGGTGACGAACATCGGATGCCTTATGTGGCGCATGTTTGGACTCATTTTGGTGACCATACGGTTATACCCGGCCGGAATTCAACCGTTCCGGATCCCTTCGATCCCGATTTTGTCGTAAGTGTCGGGGAAATGCTGCAAGATCAAATTTTAGCTTACGGTGTTGCGGAAGACGAATGGCTGTTAGGTGTTTTTGTCGACAATGAGCTGGAATGGGGAAATTCGATTGATACTCAAAACAAATATCTCCTGATCACGAACATAATGGCCATGGATGCAGCGGATGAGAGCAGCTATGCCAAAAGAGCCATGGTTGAGCATTTGAAAAAGAAATACCAAAATGACATTGATACTTTGAATCAAACTTGGGGAACAACATTCAACTCGTTTGCGGATTTGGAAGCGCCTTTCCGTCCAGAAGCGATTTCGGAAGGAATGGTCAGCGATTATTCTGAGATGCTTAAGTTTTTCGCAGAGCAATATTTCCGCATTGTTCGCGACGAACTGAAGAAGGTGTTGCCAAACACGTTGTATTTGGGAAGCCGTTTTGCAAATTGGGGAACGAGCAAAGAAGTACAAGAAGCCGCTGCCAAGTATGTCGATGTAATCAGCTTTAACGTATACAAGCAAGATGTGGTCGGCGAGAACTGGATGTATCTCGAAGACTTGGATATGCCGGCGATTATCGGAGAATTTACGTTTGGCGCAAATGACAGAGGAATGTTTGGAACCGGCCCAGTTGCAGATACGGCTGCATCCAGTCAGCAGGAACGCGCTGAGAAATTCTTGCATTTCATGACGACCGTTCTGGAAAACGAATATTTTGTCGGCGCCCATTGGTTTCAATATGTCGATCAACCGTTGTTAGGCCGGGCTTGGGACGGTGAAAACTACAATATCGGGTTTGTGGATGTTGCGGATGTCCCCTATGAAGCGATGGTGCAGGCTGCAAGAAAATTGCATGCTGAATTGTATGACATTCGCTTCAGCGAGAAAAAAGAACAGCCGGAAAGCGGCGACGAGGGTGAGGAATTCGTTCTGTTGACTTCTTTCGAATCTTCAGAAAATCTGAATTTTATCCATGCTTATAAAGAAGCAAAAGTCGATTATGTCACTGATGGCGCAACGGATGGATCACGTGCGATGAAAATAACGGTTGGTACATTAGATACCGACTATTCAGGCGTGGAACTGCGTCCTGAAAAACCTTGGAATCTCGGTCGTTTACCTCGGATATCGCTCGATGTGACCAATCCGTCCAATTCTCCGATTCAAGTTCGAATCAATGTAAAAGATCAAAAAGGAGCCATTCGAACGTACTATTTCAATATGGCTGAGAATGAAGCCAGAACGCTCGTCATTGAGCAGTTTGGCCCATCTTCTCCCGTGTGGGAAAGCGATGGTTTTTGGGGTGCGGAAGACGGATTGGATACAAGCCGTATCCATTCGCTCAACTTGTATCTTTGGGAAGACGCTGATTTTGATACAGGAGATACGTTTATTATTGATAACGTGATGATCTCCAATTGATCAATATTGGTTGTTTCATCCCCCCCCGTTTACTTTGAAACGGGGGATTGTAAATTATAACAGATCCAAATGCACAAAATGAGGAAGGAGTATGAATGATGAAGCCAAATTTTCTTGTATTCGTCGTTGATCAGATGCAGTCTCGAACGTTATCCTGTCACGGTCATCCCGACTTGAAAACGCCTCATATTGATCAATTGGCATATCGTTCACCCGCGCTTACTGCAACAACCCGGTATGCATGCCTTCCGGCGCGTCGTTATTGACCGGTTTGACAATTCGTCAGCACGGCGTTTTGACAAACGGAACCGCATTATCCGAAAAATTGCCGACTTTACCCAGGGTTTTGACGGAACACGGTTATCGGACACATGCCGTGGGCAAACTCCACCATCAACCGATCGGTTCAGTAAGCAGAGGAGAAAAAATGGATTTTTCCTGGGAGGCGATCGAACACTGGGAATCAGGTAAAATTCAATCGATTCCTTCTGGTTATTACGGGTATCAGTCTGTGGAGTATGTTGGCGGTCATGTAACGTGTTACGGCGATTATTTGAGATGGTTGGAACAAGTGTATCCCGAAGGTGGCAGGAAACTGTCCAAAGAAGGCGCTTATTATGCTGATGACAACGTTCCGATGAGTTGGCGGATTGGCTTGCCGGAAGAGTATCATTACAACCACTGGATTGCCCAGAGAAGTATTAACTTTCTGGAACAAATCAGCCGTGGGAATCAACCGTTTTTCCTGTGGTGTTCGTTTCCTGATCCGCATCATCCGTTCGCGGCTTGTAAGCCTTACAGTGAAATGTACGATCCGGCTTCTCTTACATTACCTGAATATTGGGATGTCGAAGAAGATGGCATTCCCTGGCTAAAAGAACGAAGAAAGCTAAACCCTCATTATTCATCCTTCGATGAACGAGGATTGCGGGAAATATTAGCTCAGACCTATGGTATGATCACACACGTGGACAAGTGTATCGGTGATGTGATTGCAAAATTAAAAGAACTGGGTTTGGATCAAAACACAGTAATCGTTTTCCTGGCTGACCATGGTGAGTATTTGGGGTCACATCATTTAATTAGGGCTTGCTGAAC
>NZ_JBCNFP010000126.1:0-1343 GCF_050481165.1 Paenibacillus cisolokensis | reverse complement strand
CATTTATTCTTGCAATTTACGTGTATTTTTACCCATCATCGTCATGGGTATTTTTTATCGTTGTATCATCAGCGCATGCTTCAACAATACCAAGTACGGATCCGATGGCTCATTGATCAGGACGTCTGCAATGATGGAAAAGCGGCCAAGGAAACTGTATTCCCTTTGAATTTTTACGACCAATCAGGAGAAGAGACCGAAGATGGATCCTAAAGACGCTGAAAAGATCCGTTTCCAGTCGGCGGCGTGGTACGCCACAGAGTCGAAGAAAGCGCGGGAAGAGTTTATTAGGATGGCTAACGAAGTGATGAAGGCTGCAGGGTTGTCAATAAATTAATTTTGTCGCCCACCCAAATGGGCGGGCATTTTTTATTGCGAAGGTTTGTACTAGTCCGAGAAGAAAACGCGTAACGTCTACCTTTAGCTGCGGCGCCGGCGTAACCAGGAGATGCGGCGGTTCGCACCCACAAGCTGGAGGCAATCTTTACTTTGGAAGTCTCAAAAGGTCTCCGAACATGCCGGCAGTCTGAATATTTAATGACGGCATGTTCGCGGTTACCTAGGCGAGCTATTACGCGAATACTGAAACTGCTACGGTTATCCGCCCGGCGGACGGACAGACCTGGCAAGCGGCGGAGTTCAACGACGGCTTCAGGATGTACGGAATGGCACGGGGTTGTTCTGAATCTCTTACATTCACGACCATTTTATCGCAGTAGCTCGGAAGGCTCAATCTTCCTCTCGCCGGATGTGATCAATTTGACTAAGTAGGACGTTCTGCCTATTCTCAACTAAAGGTAAGAAAAGCTTTATAACATCTTGAGTATTTTAGCTATTTCCTCATGGACCAGTTCCAATGCTTCCTACAATCCAAAAAGGCCCCACTTTTTTCAGATAGAACACACTCAATTCCTCATGAGTAGACCAATCAACGTAATTCGTTACGTCGTAAAGATGGCCATAATCCGGGTCATATTGCTCCATATTTGTAATGTTTGATGTAAAGGCGCTAATAGGGTGAAGTCTAACGAGCATGTATCTTCGAATTGTTAATTGAGGAGATAAAAAACTAACAATCCACAACATTAATAAGAGAGTAACGACTAAAATGATCACGGTTCTTTTTCTTAATTTCATATCTGCCACTCACACCTCAATTTTTTTAACTCGCTCAAAACAGCACGAATCAATCAAGATAGGTCCAAGAGATTAGATTCCTAGTATTTACAATTTGAGGGAATTATGATATTTCCTGAATCCGTGACAAACTTAAGTCCACTCCGCCAGAGAGGGCATTATATGGAAAAAAGTAATCGGAAATCCCCCCATCAGCTAAAGATTCG
>NZ_JBCNFP010000125.1:0-703 GCF_050481165.1 Paenibacillus cisolokensis | reverse complement strand
CCCCCATCAGCTAAAGATTCGTGATGAAAACAAATCTACAAATGACAGAATCCATCAAGCAAGGCATGCTCAATAAGCCTTGCTGTTTACGGTAAGGCCGGAACAGGGAAGAGCAGTTTGGGTTGGTCTAGATGGCGAAAAATGGATTCAGGCAAGCGCTTGGTACACTCGTCGTACGGTCTGAAACCAGGGACTGTATCGCCCAAAATTGAAAATCGTTTGACGAGCGTGTCGGCTGACTCTAGCCGCGATGTACACGATGTTTTGAATCACGGTGCGGATGCGGCGACGTTGTACGCCTCCCCGAATCGGAGCATCGTCTTGGCGCAAGCTTTCCTGCCCCATGATGCGGAGCAGGTTGTAAGCGAACACCCCCGCGTGCAAAACCAGATCGTTGGTATCGAATTTGCCGGCGGGCAGTCGCTCCAAATCCAGATCCGTCTTCAGCTCACTATGAAATTGTTCGCTCGTGCCGTGATCGCGATACAACTCGATGACACGCCACGGCGAGCAGGTAAGAGAAGTCCAATAGACGTTCACTTCAATTTCTGGGAACAGGAGCATCTGACCTTCACGGTCGATCGTCCGTACGATCACTTGAAACACTTGACGAAGGGCTTGATCGAAGCCTTTTTCGGGAAAGGCGATCACGCCCATGTATTCCGTCTTGCCGGGGCGCTGCTCACAGGCCATGCCCTTGTCT
>NZ_JBCNFP010000124.1:0-1520 GCF_050481165.1 Paenibacillus cisolokensis | reverse complement strand
TAGCTATGATGAACGTAAAACAGAGACAGCCCTCCGTATTTGCTGCACGTCGTAGGTTAAAAATGGAGGAATAGGAAAACCACCATTTCAGAGCTACACAGCAAAGGAGAGCTATTACTATGCAGTCTACCACAAAATATATCGGTTTAGATGTCTCGAAAGAAAAAATTTCTGTCGCCATTGCGGATGCAGGTCGGGAACAGCCCCGGTATTACGGTACCATCGCTCATTCGGCGGCCGCGCTGCGAAAGCTTATCAAAGAGTTGGGTCCTGCAAGTTCGCTGTCGTTCTGTTATGAAGCCGGACCTACCGGCTACGAGACGTTCCGCTGGATCGAATCCATGGGGGCGACTTGCATCGTTATCGCGCCTTCGCTCATGCCCAAACGCTCTGGCGACCATATCAAGACGGATCGGCGGGATGCCGAACAACTGGCACGTCTTTTCCGCGCGGGCGAACTCACCCCGATCTACGTCCCCGAACGCGAGGACGAAGCGCTACGCGAGTTGGTCCGTGCCCGGGAGGCGGCAAAGGAAGATGCGCATCGTGCCCGCCAGCGTGTGCTCAAGTTCTTGCTGCGCCATCAGATCCACCCTCCGGATACCGTCAAACGCCGCTGGACAAAGAAATACCGGACGTGGCTCGAACAACTGACGTTTGAACACATGGCTATGCAAATGGCCTTCACGGAGATGCTCCATGCCTTGGAGGAAGTTGAGCAGCGCATCGGCCGGTTGGAAAAGGCGCTGGTGGAGCAAGCGGCCTCGAGCGCCAAGGCACCTCTGATTCGGGCGCTTCAGTCGCTGCGCGGTGTCGGATTTCTCAGCGCGGTCACCTTTGTCGCGGAGATCGGGTCCTTTGCTCGCTTTCGTTCGCCTGCCCAACTCATGGCGTATCTGGGACTGGTACCACGCGAACATTCGTCCGGAGCCCGTACCAAAAGGGGATCCCTCACCAAAGCGGGCAATGGACGCCTGCGCCGAGTTCTGGTCGAATCGGCTTGGAGCTACCGTCACCGCCCCGCGATAAAAGGGGATCTGGCCCGACGGCTGGATGGGATGCCGGCCGACGTTCAGCTGATTTCCTGGAAAGCGCAAGAGCGGCTTCACAAGAAATACCGCCGCCTTGTTTTTGGGCTAAACAAGCACAAGAATGTAGCCGTAGGTGCGGTTGCACGAGAACTGAGCGGCTTCATTTGGGCTGTTGCCCGAACGCTCGAGTAACCGGTCGCGAATTCATTCACCCGCCTATAGTGTCGGACGTGTAACAAGTTAATCGCCGGGGCACTAGGCCCGGGAGCAAATGGAAGGTTCAGGAGAGAATTTGCGTGGTTCGTTTGCACTAGGCTGAAAAAGCCGAACGTGCGTTTCTAGCTTGCAATGGCTCTCCTTGACGTAGGCATAACATGTGGTACCCAACCCACGGATAGCAGCGTGCCGACCGTCGCTCGTATATTTGCTCCCGTGCCTAGTGCTCAGGCAGGCGCATTGGCGTAGGGCTTGACAAAAACGTTCATAGCA
>NZ_JBCNFP010000123.1:0-24955 GCF_050481165.1 Paenibacillus cisolokensis | reverse complement strand
CCGGCCCGGAATTCCGGCCGTTCCGCCGCCGCGGCGGTTTTCCGTCCGCGGCCGGCCGGCGATGGCGGCCGTCTCCGCAGCGGCGGGGCCGGCCTGCTTCCGGCGCGAACCGCGCACATGCGCCGCCGCGAACGCCAGCGCCAGGGCGGTGCCCCATACGGCCGCGGCCGCGGCCAGTCCGAGCTCCGGCCGGCGCAGGAAGCCGGCGCCGACCACGACAAGCATAAATACCGGGTTCGGCATATGGGAGAGCGCCAGCAGCCGTTCGCCTTCGTCGCGGGACAGCGCCGCCCGGCGCCTGAGCGCCGCCGTCGCTTCCGCGCCGGCCGGACTGCCCATCGTCCAGCCGGCGGCAACGGCAAAGCCGGCTTCGCCGGGCAGGCGAAACAGCCGCCGCATGGCAGGCTCGAGCAGCACGCCGAGCGCCTGCACGACCCCGTAGGCGGCCATCAGCTCGGCGAGCACGAGAAAAGGCAGCAGGCCCGGAAATACGAGGTTCCACCATATGGACAATCCTTGCAGCGATGCCTGAAACGCTTCGTCCGGCTGACGGACGATGGAAGCGACGAAAAAAAGAGACGTGCAAGCGAGCAGGATCGTTCGGACCATGACGTGTCTCCTTTGCGGCAAAGTCGGACAATCAGTACATGTATACGACGGACAGCCGAACGGTAGACCTCGCTGCGCTTGAGGGGGGAGAGCACAGATGCAATTCGCGAATACGAATCGATGGGAGGGAGGTCGGTTATGAGCGGGACGGCGCGAAGGCTCGGGCTTGTCGGGCTGCTCGCCGCCGCGGCGCTGTGGCTGCTGATCGCCGTGCCGACGCCGTTCGTCGTCTACGAGCCGGGGCTGGCGGCGCCGCTCGAGCCGATCGTAAGCGTGGAGAGCGGAGACGAGCCGGGGAAAGGAACGTTTTATTTGACGACGGTCAAAATGAGCAGCGTCGACAGCTTCTGGTCGGCGTTCCGCTCGGCATGGAGCGGCGACCGCGAATTGTACCGGAAGAAAGATGTGCTCGGCGGCCAATCGATGGAGGAATTCGCCGAGAAGCTGCGGTTTGCGATGCAGGGGTCCCAGACCGCGGCCATCGAAGCCGCATACCGGACTGCGGGCGTCGCGTACGATATCGTGCCGGAGCGGCTTGTCGTAACCGACAGCCGCGATCCGGACGCCGCTTTGCGCGCCGGCGACATCATCTGGAGCGCGGACGGGGATGCGGTGCGGAGCGCCGCGGCGCTGGCGGCTGCGCTGTCCGACCGGCAGGCCGGCGACAGCGTCGTCTTTTCCGTCGAGCGGGCCGGCGTCCGCACGCAGGTGAAGGTGCGGCTTGCGGCGGGAGCGGGCGGCGAGGCGGATCCGGAAGCTTTGGCGGCCGCGCTCGGCGGCGTCGGATTGACGGAGCTTCGCCGCATCGAACCGCTGCAGCCCGGAAACAAGGTGACGATCGCGGCGGAAGGCATCGGCGGGCCTTCGGCCGGCCTTATGTTCGCCCTGCAAATCTACGACCTGCTGACGGATGGCGATCTGACCGGCGGAATAAAGGTGGCGGGGACGGGGACGATCGACGCGGAAGGGAAGATCGGGGCGGTCGGCGGGACGGCCTACAAGGTAGCGGCCGCCGCGCGGGCGGGCGCCGGGCTGTTCCTCGCTCCCGAAGCCAACTACGACGAGGCGGAAGCAAAAGCGCGGGCGCTCGGCGGAGCAATGAAAGTGATTCCGGTGGCGACGCTGGCGGACGCCATAAGGGAGCTCGAAGCGCAGCCGGGCGGACCGCCCGCGCCCGAGAGCGGCGGGCAAACGGTTACCGGTCGACGATGATCGGCTGCTCGTAATAGTCCCGGAACAGATCGCGCGGCCCCGGCTGGCGGTAGGCGAGAGCGTAGGCCGCGGTCGCTTGCGCATCGAGCCGGAGATACGGATCGTCGGCCGGAGGCCGGGCGGCGCTCAGCAGAACCGGAAGCCGGGCCGACCGGCGCATCCGGCGAAGCAGCTCCCGGCCTTTGGCGGAAAACCCGAGCACGCGGATATATCCGATGCCGTCGCGCAAGCGGGCGGGCGCGAGCAGCTCCTTGCCGTGGCCGAGCAGCGCCGCCAGCAGCGCCCGCTGCAGCTTCGTCCGGGTGTACCGCTTCGTCTTCAGCGCCGCGAGCAGCGCTTCGACGTCAAGGGAAGGCAGCGAAGGCAGCGCCTTCTTGATCCGATGCTCCAGCCCTTCCGTCATTTCGTGCAATTCGGCAAGCTCCTCGGCCGGCGAAGCGAGCAGGCGGTGAAACAGCCGCTCGGCGAACCGCTCCCAGCCGATCGGAGCCTTGCCTTCGTCGCAAGCCTTCTTCAGCAGCTCGACGGTCGATTGCGGAAGATAAGCCGCAACGTCCTGCAGGGAACCGGACTCCATGAGCGTCCGGCGGATCGCCGTCGCGCTGGCGATCTGCCCGTCGGTGAAGCGCCGTTCGTGGTAGCCGGCTTTCTCGCGGCGCAGCGTGTACGGGCGAATGCGGCTGCCGATCCGTTCAAGCGCCAGCACATAGTGCAGCCCGAGCGTATTGTTCGGTTGATCGAGCGGATAGGCCGCCGCTTCAAGATCGCCGGCCGCTTCCATATACCGTCTTACGGCGGCGCCGTAGCCTGCCGGATAGCTCACGCCGGCCGCCAGCTCTTCGGCGACCAGCTTCCTGAATCCGGAAGGCTCGGCGGCCAGCGTGCGGGCGATTCGCTGCAAAATCCCGATCTCCCCGTGCTCGCTGCCGAAGCACAGCGAATCGACGACGCCTGTCGCATCGAGCAGCGATACCGCCCCGAAGGCGAACCATTCCGCGGCCTGCGTCGCATAGGCGACCGGCAGCTCGATGACGAGATCGCAGCCGCCCCGCAGCGCCATTTCGGCGCGAACCCATTTGTCGGCAAGCGCGGGTTCACCCCGTTGCAGGAAATGGCCGCTCATGACGGCGACGACCGCATCGGCTTCCGTTATTTTGAGCGACTGTTGCAAATGATAAAGATGTCCGTTATGAAACGGATTGTATTCCACGACGATTCCGACCGTGCGCATGCCCATCACCCCACAGAACGACTATGTCGATCTTCAATATACCATGCGCGCGCCGGTTCGTGAAAATGTTGACAAATACTGCGGCGGACCGATATAATAGGCTTTGTTTGTTTGGAGTGATGACGATGCAGTTTCATATGCGGGAAGTGCTGAAAGGCCGGGTCGTTCCGCTGCGGCAGACGCTTGACGTTTCGCAGCTTTTGGGCGGCCGCCGGGACGTGTTGTCTGCGGGCCCGCTCGATTGCCGGCTTAAGGCAAGCCCCGAAGAAGGAACGGTGCGGGTCACCGGCGAGCTGGACATCCGTTTGGAGCTGGCATGCTCGCGTTGTCTCGAGCCGGTCAAAGAGCATCTTCGCGTACCGTTCGACGAATCGTTCGCTCCGGCAGACAATGTCAAGAGCGAAGAAGAGGACGATGACGCGCCGTACGTCCATCCGGTTGACGGCGATCTCGTCGAGCTCGAACCGTACGTTTACGAAACGCTGCTGCTATCCATTCCGTTCGTGCCGCTTTGCCGGGAAGACTGCGAGGGGCTTTGCCCCGAATGCGGAACCAATCGCAACGAATCGCCATGCGGCTGCTCACGCGAGAAGGTCGATCCCAGGCTCGAAGCGTTGAAGGGATGGTTCGATTCGAAATGAACGGATTTCAACGGGCGCAAGGATAGGGCGGTTTGCCCGATTCTGTGAAGGAGGTGGGAAACATGGCAGTACCTCAACGAAGAACGTCGAAAACTCGCCGCGACAAGCGCCGCACGCACTTCAAGCTGGCGGTACCGGGTATGGTAAAATGCGAACAATGCGGGGAACTGAAGCTTGCGCACCACGTTTGCAAAGTGTGCGGTTATTATAAGACGAGAGAGATCATTTCCCAATAATCGGTCATGCAAGCAGCGCTTCGTCTTCCGGATGAGGTGCTGTTTTTTGCTCCGAATGATGACGGGCGAAGGAAAGGCGGGAACGGGAGCGCGCCCAGCGGCATTGCTTCCGCCCGCTTTTTTCTATATACTGAATTAGTACCTGGTGATAATAGCTGACGGTTTTGTATTCATTCCGAAAATAAAGGTGGTGCCGATTATCGAACGGCAACCGAAGAAGCAGCGCCATCAGCAACTGCTGCGGATCATAGAAGAAAACCCGTTCATAACGGACCGCGAGCTGACGAGGCTGCTGAAAGTAAGCATACAGACGATTCGGCTCGACCGGATGGAACTCGGCATTCCGGAGCTGCGCGAGCGTCTCAAGCTGATGGCGGAACGGTCGTACGACGCCGTCCGTTCGCTACAGCTTGACGAGGTGATCGGGGAAATCGTCGATCTGCAGTTGGACAAGAGCGGCATCTCGATCTTCGAAATCCAGAAGGAGCACGTCTTTTCCCGGACCGGCATCGCCAGAGGGCATCACGTATTCGCGCAGGCGAATTCGCTGGCCGTTGCGGTCATCAACGACGAGATCGCCCTTACGTCGGCGGCGGACATCCGCTTCCTCCGTTCCGTCAGGCTCGGAGAGAAATGCATCGCCAAGGCGTTTGTCCGGTCGCATTCGGGAGGTAAAAGCAAGGCGAAGGTCGAAGTGTTTACGTATGTCGGCGACGAGATGGTTTTTCAAGGCCATTTTGTCATTTTCAGATCCGCAGGAGAGAGAGCAAACGAAGGGGGGAGCGAGCGTGCGGATCGCGATTGACGCGATGGGCGGCGACCATGCGCCCGAATCGATCGTGCAGGGGGCGCTGGCGGCGGCGGCGGAATGGCCGGATACCGAACTGATGCTCGTCGGCGACCGGGCCGCGATCGAGCCGTTGCTGGCGGACGGGAAGCCCGGTAACGTGACGGTTCGCCACGCAGACGAAACGATCGGTCCCGAGGAGGAACCGGTCAAGGCCGTCCGGCGCAAAAAAAATTCGTCGATGGTCATCGCCGGACAGCTCGTCCGCGACGGCGAAGCGGATGCGATGATGTCGGCCGGCAACACCGGCGCGCTTATGACGACCGGGCTGCTCGTTGTCGGGAGGCTTGCCGGCATCGAGCGCCCGGCGCTGGCGTTCACGCTTCCCACGATGGACGATAAAGGGGTGCTGGCGCTCGATCTCGGCGCCAATATGGACGCGAAGCCCGAGCATCTGCTGCAGTACGCGATACTCGGCAGCATATACCGGAGCAAGGTGAACGGCATCGGCAAGCCGCGCGTCGGCCTTCTCAACGTCGGAACCGAAGAGCGGAAAGGCAATGAAACGGCGAAGGCGGCATTCGATTTGCTGAAGGACGCTCCTATCCATTTTATCGGCAACGTGGAGGCGCGGGACGTTCTCACCGGACAATGCGATGTGCTCGTATGCGACGGTTTTGCCGGCAATATTTTGTTGAAATCGATGGAAGGTACGGCCGGCGCCATATTCGCTGCCCTGAAGGAAGCGTTTGGCCGGTCGCTGCTGACGAAGCTGGCTGCGGCCGTCATGATGCCGGGACTGCGCCGGATGAAGGGCAAGCTGGATTACAAAGAGCACGGAGGGGCTCCGCTGCTCGGCCTGAACGGTCTTGTCGTGAAGTGCCACGGCTCCTCCGACGCGCGGGCCATCAAAAACGCCGTCAGACAGGCGAGAACCGCGCTTCAGGAGCGGTTGACCGAAACGATCTCTATGGAAATTAGCGGGAAGTGAGCGTGCAATTATGAATCTTCATCCGGTGGGCATAATCGGGACGGGCAAGTATGTTCCGGAAAAAGTATTGACCAATCGCGATTTGGAATCGATGGTGGAGACGAGCGACGAATGGATCGTGACCCGCACCGGCATTCGCGAGCGCAGAATCGCGTCCGCGGAAGAGGCGACGTCCGATTTGGCTTACGAGGCGGCGGAGCGGGCGCTTGCGGATGCAGGCGTCAGCGCGGAGGAGCTCGACCTGATCGTTGTGGCGACGATCACGCCGGATATGTTCTTCCCGTCTACCGCCTGTCTGCTGCAGGAGAAGCTCGGAGCGAAGCAGGCGGCGGCGTTCGACCTGTCGGCAGCCTGCTCCGGATTTATATACGGGCTGGCGACGGTAAGCTCGATGATCGCATCCGGCATGTACGAGCGAGCGCTCGTCGTCGGCGCGGAATGCCTGTCGCGCGTGACGGATTATACCGACCGCAACACGTGCATTCTGTTCGGAGACGGCGCGGGCGCGGTCGTGCTCGGCCGCGTGCCGGAAGGCAGAGGCTTCCGTTCGTTCGAGTTGGGAGCGGACGGAGCGGGCGGCGAGCTGCTCAAAATATGCGGCGGCGGCTCGCGGCTTCCGGCTACGGCGGAGAGCGTCGCCGGCCGCCGGCATTTTATCGAAATGGCCGGCAGCGAAGTGTTCAAGTTCGCGGTCCGCATCATGGGCAGCGCGGCGGAGGAAGCGCTGCGCAAGGCCGGAATGGACAAATCCGACATCGATCTGCTGGTTCCGCATCAGGCGAACATCCGCATCATCCAGTCGGCATTGAACCGGCTCGATTTGCCGGAGGAAAAATGTATGATCAATCTGGACCGGTACGGTAACGTTTCCGCCGCCTCGATACCGATCGCGCTGGCGGAAGCGGTGGAGGAAGGACGCGTGAAGGAGGGCGACCGGATCGTTATGGTCGGCTTCGGCGGCGGCCTCACTTGGGGCGCCTGCACGCTCGTATGGTAGCCGGACGGCCGTGCGCCGCCCGCGGTGCCGCGCGAATTGTGCGTGCCGCTGACGCGCGGGCTGTGCCGGCGTGCCGGATCGAATAACTCGGGAACGGGAGGAGAACGTCTTAAATGGGCAAAACGGCATTTGTTTTCCCCGGCCAGGGGGCCCAGGCCGTCGGCATGGGGCGGGACGTCTTCGAGACGCACGCCGCCGCGCGGGCTATATTCGAGGAGGCTGACGAAGCGCTCGGCTTCCGGCTAAGCGGAATCATCTTCGAAGGGCCGGAGGAAGAACTGAAGCAGACGGCCAATACGCAGCCCGCGCTGCTGACCGTCAGCGCCGCGCTGCTGAAAGCGCTGGCGGAGCGCGGATGGACGCCCGATTACGTGGCCGGACACAGCCTCGGCGAATACAGCGCATTGGTGGCGGCCGGATCGCTGTCGTTTGCGGACGCGGTGCGGACCGTGCGTGCGAGGGGAGAATTTATGGAGCAGGCCGTACCCGGCGGCCAAGGCGCGATGGCGGCGGTGCTCGGGGCGGAGCGGGATGCGCTCGCCGCATTGTGCGCGGCCGTGTCGGAGGAGATCGGGACGGTCGAGCTGGCCAATGTGAATTGCCCTGGACAGATCGTCGTCTCAGGTACGGCGGAAGGCGTCCGCGCCGTCGCGGAGCGCGGCAAGGAAGCCGGGGCGAAGCGCGTCGTGCCGCTCGAAGTGAGCGGGCCTTTCCATTCCTCGCTGATGAAGCCCGCGGCCGAACGGCTTGCCGGCGTGCTGGAGCGTCTCGACATTCGCGACGCTGCGGTGCCGGTCGTAGCCAACGTGACGGCTCGTCCGGTTACGGCAGCCGGAGAGATCAGGAAGCTTCTCGTCGAGCAGGTTTATTCGCCCGTTCTGTGGGAAGATTGCGTCCGCTGGCTGATCGCCCAGGGGACCGATACGTTCGTCGAGATCGGTTCGGGAACCGTCCTTGCCGGACTGATCAAGAAGATCGACCGGAATGTCCGCGTCCTGTCCGTAAACAGCGCGCCGTCGCTGGCGGAAGCGGCATTGTAAACCGCCGGGCCGTGCGCGGCGGGCGGCAGAAATCGAAGGAGGGATTGCTATGTTCGCCACTTTGGAAGGCAAGGTTGCGCTTGTAACGGGCGCTTCCCGCGGCATCGGCCGGGCGATTGCGCTGGCGCTTGCCGAAGGCGGCGCCGACGTCGCGGTCAATTACGCCGGCAGCGAGGCGGCTGCGGCCGAGACCGCCAAGGCGGTGGAAGCCGCCGGGCGGCGGGCGCTGCTCGTCAAGGCCGACGTCGGCAAGCCGGCCGAATTCGACGAAATGGTCAAAAAGGTTGTCGACACTTTCGGCAAAATCGACATTCTGGTGAATAATGCCGGTATTACTAGAGATAATTTAATTATGCGAATGAAGGAAGAAGAGTTCGACCAGGTGATCGAAACGAACCTGAAAGGCGTGTTCAACGGCATCAAGGCCGTGACCCGTCAGATGATGAAGCAGCGTTCGGGACGGATCATCAACATCTCGTCGGTTGTCGGCGCTCTCGGAAATCCCGGGCAGGCGAATTACGTCGCCGCGAAGGCCGGCGTGATCGGCCTCACGAAAGCGGCCGCCCGCGAGCTTGCTTCGCGCGGAATTACGGTCAATTGCGTGGCGCCGGGCTTCATCCGGACCGACATGACGGACAAGCTGGCGGACGAGCAGAAGGAGCAAATTATGGGACAGATTCCGCTTGCGAAGCTCGGCGAGCCGGAAGACATTGCGGCGGCGGTCCGCTTCCTCGCTTCCGATGCGGCGTCGTACATGACCGGTCAGACCGTCCATATCGACGGCGGCATGTATATGTAATTGGAGAGAGCGAGGCACGGTTTCATATAGCATTTTGTCTTCGATTCTCGTATAATACCATGGAGGAGGTGAACCGGATGTCCGATGTATTGGATCGCGTAAAACGTATCGTCGTCGACCGCCTGGGCGTGGACGAAGCGGAAGTTACGATGGAAGCTTCCTTCAAGGATGACCTTGGCGCTGATTCTCTCGACGTAGTCGAGCTGGTTATGGAGCTGGAAGACGAATTTGATATGGAAATTTCCGATGAAGACGCAGAGAAAATTACGACGGTGGGAGAAGTAGTCGCTTACATACAATCTCATACGTAACGAACTGCTCAAACAAGTCCCGTTGCTTTAACGGGACTTGTCCATCTGCCCGCCGTATCAACGGCTCTCCGAATGCGATCGCGACTTGAGGTTTATCCGGCAAGTACCGGCATAGGTTAAGGAAACAAGCGCAGCACATGACTGCATTTATTCGATAGATGAACGAAAAATTCAGCCTTATATATTGCTGTCCGCAAGAGGTGAAGATAGTGAAACAGAGAGTTGTCGTTACCGGCATGGGGGTCGTAACCTCGCTAGGAACCGATCTGGAACGGTTCTGGGGGAATTTGATGGAAGGCAAGTCGGGCGTGTCGCGGATCGAATCGTTCGACGTATCGGAATATCCGACGCGCATCGCCGCCGAGATCAAAGATTTTTCCCCCGAGCAATTTCAGCTCGACAAGAAGGAATCGCGCCGGATGGACAGGTTCGTGCAGTTCGCCGCCGCCGCCAGCCTGATGGCGGTGAAGGACGCCGGACTGGACATCGGCGGCAACGCCGAACCGGATCGGGTCGGGGTTATGATCGGCTCCGGCATCGGCGGTCTCGGCACATGGGAGGAACAGCATAAAGTACTGCTGGAGAAAGGACCCAAGCGCGTCAGCCCGTTCTTCATCCCGATGATGATCGCGAATATGGCATCCGGCCAAGTTTCGATGCTGACGGGGGCGAAAGGGCCGAACAGCACGGCGGTTACCGCCTGCGCGACGGGAACCCACTCGATTGGCGACTCGTTCAAGATGATTCAGCGCGGAGATGCCGACGTCATGATTTGCGGCGGCGCGGAAGCGACGATTCGTCCGACCGGGATGGCAGGGTTTTGCGCCCTGCGCGCCATGTCCGTGCGCAACGACGAGCCGGAGAAGGCGAGCCGTCCGTTCGACATCGATCGCGACGGGTTCGTGATGGGCGAAGGAGCCGGCGTGCTCGTCGTCGAGTCGCTTGAGCATGCGCTGAAGCGCGGCGCTCGGATCTATGCCGAAATTATCGGCTACGGCATGAGCGGCGACGCGTATCATATGACCGATCCCGATCCCGACGGAGCGGCGCGGTGTATGACGCGGGCGTTGAAGGACGCCGGACTCGCTCCGGAGACGATCGATTACATTAACGCTCACGGCACGTCGACGCCGGTCGGCGACAAGTCCGAGACGACCGCGATCAAGAAAGCGTTCGGCGACCATGCGTACAAGCTGGCGGTCAGCTCCACGAAGTCGATGACCGGTCATCTGCTCGGCGCCGCCGGAGGGGTGGAAGCCGTCATTCTCGCGCTGACGCTGAAGAACGGCGTTATTCCGCCGACGATCAATCTCGACAACCAGGACCCGGAATGCGATCTCGATTATGTGCCGAACAAGCCGCGGCAGGCGGACGTCCGCACGGCGATTTCCAACTCGTTCGGCTTCGGCGGCCATAACGCGACGATTGTGATGAGGAAATATGAAGCATGAACGTTTCGACGAGCTGCAGAGTCGTCTGAAGCTGCGGTTCCGACGGCCCCGGCTGCTCCGGCAGGCGTTCACCCATACTTCGTATGTGAATGAACATAAACGCGGCTCAATCGAAGACAACGAACGGCTGGAGTTTCTCGGCGACGCGGTTCTCCAGCTGCTCGTGTCCGAATATTTGTACCGTACGTACCCGCGCCGCCCCGAAGGCGAACTGACCCGAATGCGCGCCAGTATCGTGTGCGAGCCGTCGCTGGCGCGGTTTGCCGAGCATCTCGATCTCGGCTCATACGTCTTGCTCGGACGTGGCGAAGAGCAGCTCGGCGGACGCCAGCGTCCGGCCCTGCTGGCCGATCTGTTCGAATCGTTCATCGGGGCGTTCTATCTGGACCACGGACTGGAGAAGGTGAGAGGATTTCTGGAGGCCAACGTGTTCCCCCACATCGAAGGGGAGGACGGGGATCTCCTGCTCAAAGACTACAAGTCCAAGCTGCAAGAACGGGCCCAGCATGAAGCGTTGGGGCCGATCGAATACCGGATCGCCGAAGAGCGCGGGCCCGCCCATGACCGCGAATTCGTAGTCGAAGTCAGAATCGGCGACAAGCCGAGCGGGACCGGCGTCGGACGGACGAAGAAGGAAGCGGAGCAGCGGGCTGCCGCCGAGGCGTGGCGGATGCTCGCCGCCGGCGATTGAAGCGTCCGGCCGGTATAAGCGTGATCGCGGACGGCCGAAAGCGGGCCTCGGCCCGTCTTCGGGAGCGGTCGTTCGTGTCAGGAGGAGGGTGCCGCCGCATATGCGGCCCCCTCCTCTTTTTGCGTATCGGCGGACGCGGCGCCAGCATGCCTTGTTTGTCCGCCGCCGGGCCGCCGTGGCGGGCGTTTTTCCGGACAAGGCGCAGAATGCGGTTCAATCACCTGTCCTTTTGCTCGGAATATAGTGTACAATAGGCGATGAGGTGAAGGACAAAACATGTTCCTTAAACGGATAGAGCTATCGGGTTTCAAATCGTTTGCCGACAAGACGGAAATGGAATTCGTGCGCGGCATCACGGCGGTGGTGGGGCCGAACGGCAGCGGCAAAAGCAACATTTCCGACGGCATTCGCTGGGTGCTTGGCGAACAAAGCGCCAAAAGCTTGCGCGGCGGCAAGATGGAAGACATCATCTTCGCCGGGAGCGACGCGCGCAAGGCGGTCAACTATGGCGAGGTGTCGCTGACGCTCGACAACTCCGACGGCACGCTCCCGCTCGAATATCAGGAAGTGACCGTAACGCGGCGGGTTCACCGCAGCGGCGAGAGCGAATATTTGATCAACAAGCAGCCGTGCAGGCTGAAGGATATAACCGAACTGTTTATGGATACGGGCATCGGCAAGGAAGCGTACTCGATTATCGGGCAGGGCCGCATCGAAGAGATATTGAGTACCCGCTCCGAGGACAGGCGGGGCATTTTCGAGGAAGCTTCCGGCATCGTCAAGTACAAATCGCGCAAGCGCGAAGCGCAGCGGAAGCTCGATGACACGGAGCAGAACCTGTTGCGCATCCACGATCTCGTATCCGAGCTGGAGGATCAGGTCGGACCGCTAAAGGAACAATCGGACAAGGCGCTCCAGTACAAGGCATGGAAGGAACAGCTGAAAACGAAAGAAATTTCGATGTACGTCTATCAGATCGAACAGGCGCATGCGAACTGGAAGGAGACGAACGACCGCCTGACCGGGCTGAAGGAGGAGGAGCTGGCGCTCTCTACGGTCGTCAGCAAGCACGACGCCTTGCTGGAGAAGGATCGCCAGCGGCTTCGCGAGCTGGAGCAGGACATCGAAGCGCTGCACGAGACGATGCTCAAGTACAGCGAGGAGTACGAGAAGTGCGAAGGCTACGGGGAAGTGCTCAAGGAACGGAAGCGCAATCTGGAGCAGAACTGGAAGCAGCTTGAGGAATCGATCGCCGCGATGGACGGCAAAATCGCCGGGCTCATTCGCGAGGAAGCCGAATTTCGCGGCAAGGCCGCTTCTCTGGAGCAGCAGCTCGAAGAGCTGCGGCAAGCGGTGGAGCGCGAAGAGAAAGAGCTGCTCGGCGCGCTCGGCGGCGCGGGCATGAAGGCGGAGGAGACGCTCAAAGGCGAGCTGCTCGAGGTGCTCAGCACGATGGCCCAGCTGCGTAACGAAATCCGCTATGCGCGGCAGCAGGACGAAACGATTCAGCGGCGGCTGGAGCGTCTGTCCGAAGAGGAAACGAAATGGCTGCAGCAGCACGAGAAGGTCGCGGCGCGGCGAACCGAGCTGAAGGAGCGGCTGGACCGCACCTTGACGGAGATCGAGGAGCTTCGGCGGCAGTATGCCAAGGAGGCGCAGCAGTACCAGTCGGTGCAAAAGCTGCTGGAAGAGGCGCAAGGGACGCTGCGCCAATGGGAGCAGAAGCTGGAGGCGCTTATTTCCCGCCGCGACACGATGAAGGAGATGCAGGACGCGCTCGACGGCTTCATGCAGGGCGTCCGCGAGGTGCTGAAAGCTTCGCGCCGTACGTCGGGCGGATTGTCCGGCGTGCACGGCGCCGTCGCCGAGCTGATCCGGGTTCCCGAGAAGCTGGAGATCGCCGTGGAGACCGCGCTCGGCGGCGCGTTGCAGCATATCGTCATGGAGGACGAGCGGAGCGCTCGCGAAGCGATCGCCTTTCTGAAGCAGCGGCAGCTCGGGCGGGCGACGTTTCTGCCGCTTGACGTCATACGCGGCCGTCAGGTGCCGGAGAGCGACAAGCGGCTGGCCGCCGGGGCGGACGGCTTCGTCGGCGTCGCCGCAGAGCTGGTCGAGTGCGAGCCGAGATATGCTTCGATCGTCCAAAACTTGCTTGGCAGCGTGCTGATCGCCGATACGCTGGAACATGCCAACCGGATCGCCGCGAAGTGCGGCTACCGCTACCGGGTCGTGACGCTGGAAGGCGACGTCGTCAACGCCGGCGGTTCGATGACCGGCGGAAGCTTGCAGAAACGGGGAGCAAATCTGCTGGGCCGCCAGCGCCAGATCGATCTGCTCAATCGCGACATCGCCGGGACGAAAGAGCAGATCGGCAAGCTGCGGGACAAGCTGGACGATCTGCGCAAGGAGCAGTCGATCCGGCAGCAGAACATCGATGCGAACCGGGAAGCCGGCGAGAAGCGGCGCATCGAGGAACAGCAGATCCGCGCCGAGCTTCAGCAGCTTGAGCACGAGGCGAAGCAGCTCGAGGACCAGCGCAAGCTGTTCGATGCCGATCTTAGCGGGCACAAGGAGGAGCGCGAGCAGCTGCGCCGTTCGGCTGACGAAGCGGAGAAGCGGTTGGCCGAGCTGGCTGCCGAGGAGGAGCGTCTTCAGGAGGAGATCCGCGCCGCGGAAATGCGGCGCAAAGCGAGCGAGTCGGCCAAGGAGGAGCTCCAGGAGCAGCTGACCGACCTGAAAATCCGGCTGGCCAAGACCGATCAGGAGAAGCAATCGTACGAGGAGCAGGCGGCTCGTATTCGCACCGATATCCGCAGTTCGCGGGAGGAGCTGAACGGGTTGCGTCAGCTGCTCGCGCAGCAGGAAGAGGAGCAGCGGCGCAACGAGGAAGAAACGGTGAAGCAGATCGAGGAGCTGAATCATCTCGGGCTGAAGAAGCGCGAATGCGCGGAGAAGACCGATCTGAAGCGTTCCGAGCGGGCGGACATGCTGCGCGGGTTGGAGCAGGGCGAAAGCGAAACGAAGGAGCAGCGCGTGCGGCTGAGGCAGGTCGAAGAGCGCGTGCGGCAAACGGAAATCGCCGTCAACCGGCTCGATGTCGAGCTGGAAAATTTGCTGCGCAAGCTGAGCGAGGATTACGAGCTGGGCTACGAGCTGGCGCGGGAGCGCTACCCCGTGCCGGAAGATGTGCCCGCGACGCAGCAGGAAGTGCGCGAGCTGAAGCGCCAGATCGCTTCGCTCGGCGAGGTGAATCTGGGCGCCATCGAAGAGTATCAGCGAGTGAAAGAACGGTACGAATTTCTGAACGAGCAAAAGAACGACCTGATCGAGGCGAAAACGGCGCTGTATCAGGTCATCCGCGAGATGGACGAGGAGATGGCGAAGCGGTTCCGCGCCACGTTCGAAGCGATTCGGGGCCATTTCGTCGTCGTATTCTCCAAGCTGTTCGGAGGCGGGCGGGCCGATCTGATTCTGGTCGAGCCTGACCGCATTTTGGAGACGGGCATCGATATCGTCGCCCAGCCGCCGGGCAAAAAGCTGCAAAATTTGCAGCTTCTCTCCGGAGGTGAGCGGGCGCTGACCGCTATCGCGCTGCTGTTCGCCATCCTGCTTGTCAAGCCGGTTCCGTTCTGCGTGCTCGACGAGGTCGAAGCGGCGCTCGACGAGGCGAACGTGTCGCGTTTTGCCCAGTACTTAAGGGAATTTTCGGAAGAAACGCAGTTTATCGTCGTAACCCACCGCAAAGGGACGATGGAAGAGGCGGATGTGCTGTACGGCGTAACGATGGAAGAAGGCGGCGTTTCCAAGCTCGTGTCGGTGCGGCTCGAGGACGAGGGAGCGGAGTCGGAGTCGGCATAAACAAAGGCGCGGGCAAACGCGCGCAAGCGGCCGCGTCGGACGGTCCGGCGAAAGGCGTGCAATGACTGAACGTAAGGAGAAGTGCGTACAATGAGTTTTTTTAAACGGCTGAAGGAAAGCATCTCGGCGAAAACCGAGGCGGTGACGAACAAATTCAAGGAAGGGCTCTCCAAAACGCGGGTCGCCTTCGTGGAACGCGTCGAAGAATTGATTACCAGGCGCAAAAAAATCGACGAGGAGTTTTATGAGGAGCTCGAGGAAATTTTGATCGGCGCCGATGTCGGGGTTCATACCGTGATGGAGCTGATCGACGACTTGCGGGCGGAAGTGAGGAAGCGGAAGATCGAGGATGCGTCCGAGCTGCAGCCGATATTGTCGGAGAAGCTTGTCGAACTGCTGAAAGGAGACGGCGATCCGGGGCTGCGCATGGCGGACAGCGGCATTACGGTCATCCTGTTCGTCGGCGTCAACGGCGTCGGCAAGACGACGACGATCGGCAAGCTGGCGCACCGCTTCAAGAGCGAAGGCAAAAGCGTTCTGCTCGCGGCCGGCGACACGTTCCGGGCGGGGGCGATCGAGCAATTGGAAGTTTGGGGACAGCGGGTCGGCGTCGATGTCATCAAGCAGCAGTCCGGTTCCGATCCGGCCGCGGTCATGTTCGACGCAGTCAAGGCGGCGAAGCAGCGAAACGTCGATGTTTTGCTGTGCGATACGGCGGGACGGCTGCAAAACAAGACGAATCTGATGGAAGAGCTGAACAAAATTTTCCGCGTTATCCAGCGCGAAATCCCCGGCGCGCCGCATGAAGTGCTGCTTGTGCTCGATGCGACGACCGGCCAGAACGCGCTTAACCAGGCGAAGCTGTTCGGCGAGAAGAGCGGTGTCACCGGTCTTGTTCTGACGAAGCTGGACGGAACCGCGAAAGGCGGCATCGTCATCGCGATTCGCAACGAGCTGAAGCTGCCGGTCAAATTCGTCGGGCTCGGCGAAAAGATGGACGATCTGCAGCAGTTCGATTCCGAGCAGTTCGTCCATGCGCTGTTCGCCGGACTGATACGCGATGCGGGGGATCGGGACGACGCAGGCCGCGCCGAAGCGGACCGCGACGGCGAACGGTAAAGCCGCGCTGGTCGTAACGGGCCGCGCCGAACGACGGACCTCGACGGCGAACGGAAAAGCCGTGGGGTCGTTCCGCCGAACGACGGATCGCGACGATGAACGGTAAAGCCGCGCTGGCCGTTCCGCCGGTCGACGGATTGGGACGATGAACGGTAAGCCGCACAGAGCACAGATCGTCCGCCGGACGACTGTCCGAAGCTCCGACAGAGTGACAAGGTTCAAAGCTTGACACCTTGCAGTCGATCCGGTAATATAGATGAGGTAATGCGAAGGTGTAAAGGGTTATCCCTTGACGGAAGGAGCGGCTGTTATGACGGTGCGCGAACCGGATGCCCTTGCAAAGACGAACCGGATCAATATGCTGATCGATTTTTACGAGCCGCTGCTGACCGACAAGCAGCGAACGTTTCTGAAATATTATTTTCATGACGACTTCACCCTCGGTGAAATCGCCGCCGAATCGGGTATCAGCCGCCAGGCGGTCTATGAGCATGTGAAGCGCGCCAGCCTGATGCTGGAATCGTACGAGGAAAAGCTCGGGCTGCTTGCGCGGCATAATTCGCTCGTCGGCTGGATCGGCAAGCTGGAGGAGACTGCCGGTTTGCTTCCGGAGAATAGCGAAGCGCGGATGCGGCTGCTCGAAATTGCGGAAGGGCTGAAGCAGTCGGAGCAAATAGGGAAAACGGTGGTGAACGAACATGGCGTTTGAAGGGTTAACGAGCCGGCTGCAGGACGTGTTCAGCAAGCTGAGGGGCAAAGGCAAAGTGTCGGAGGAAGACGTAAACGAAGCGATGCGCGAAGTGCGGCTTGCGCTGCTCGAGGCCGACGTCAACTTCAAGGTGGTGAAAGATTTCATCGCCAAGGTGAAGGAACGGGCGGTCGGCCAGGAAGTCATGAAGAGCTTCACGCCCGGCATGGTCGTCGTCGATATTGTCAACAAGGAACTGACCGAGCTGATGGGCGGCACGCAGAGCAAACTGGCCAAGGCCGCCAAGCCGCCGACCGTCATTATGATGGTGGGGCTTCAGGGCGCCGGGAAGACGACGACGAGCGGCAAGCTGGCGCGGCTGCTGCAGAAGAGCAACCACAAGCCGCTGCTCGTCGCGGCCGACATTTACCGTCCTGCGGCGATCAAGCAGCTCCAGGTGCTCGGCGAGCAGATCAAGGCGCCGGTATTCGCGATGGGCGATCAGGTATCGCCGGTCGAAATCGCGCGGTCCGCTTTGCAGCACGCGAAGGAGAACGGCAACGATTACGTCATCATTGACACCGCCGGCCGGCTGCATATTGACGAAGCGCTCATGGAAGAGCTGAAGCAAATCCATGAGACGGTGAAGCCGGACGAGGTGCTGCTGGTCGTCGACGCGATGACCGGACAGGACGCCGTCAACGTGGCGAAGAGCTTCCATGAGCAGTTGGAGCTGACGGGCGTCGTACTGACGAAGCTGGACGGCGATACCCGCGGCGGCGCCGCGCTGTCGGTCAAAGCCGTAACCGGCTGCC
Source organism: Paenibacillus cisolokensis (assembly GCF_050481165.1). Lineage (NCBI taxonomy): Bacteria > Bacillati > Bacillota > Bacilli > Caryophanales > Paenibacillaceae > Paenibacillus > Paenibacillus cisolokensis. The sequence goes on along the minus strand of NZ_JBCNFP010000123.1, from coordinate 7,479 downwards.
CGATCAAGTTCGCCGCGCTTGGCGAGAAGATCGATTCCCTTGAGCCGTTCCATCCGGAACGGATGGCTTCCCGGATTCTCGGCATGGGCGACATGCTGTCGCTGATCGAGAAGGCGCAGCAGACGATCGACGCGGACAAGGCGGCGGAGATGGAGCGCAAAATGCGCAACGCCGAATTTACGTTCGACGACTTTCTGGAGCAGATGGAGCAGGTGCGCAAGCTCGGTCCGCTGGATCAGATTCTGGAGATGCTGCCCGGTATGAACAAGGTGAAAGGCCTTAAAGATATGAAGGTCGACGAGCGTCAGCTCGGACGGGTTGAGGCGATCGTCCGGTCGATGACCAAGGAAGAGAAGCGCAAACCCGAAATTTTGAATTATAGCCGCCGCCGCCGTATCGCTGCGGGCAGCGGAACGTCGATTGCGGATGTGAACCGGCTCATCAAGCAGTTTGACGATATGCGCAAGATGATGAAGCAGTTTTCATCCATGATGGGACCGAAAGGCCCGAAAGGCGGGCTGAAAGGGCTCAAAGGCATGATGGGCAAAGGGTTCAAGTTCCCGTTCGGCTGAGACGGGCGTTCCGGCGCAGCTGAGGGTGCTGCCCGTGCATAGCGCCCCAGCAGGGCCTTATCCGGGCGCCGCCGAGGGCTCGGCGCGCTTACGAAGCAAGGTTTCACTTCGTGAAACCTTTTAAGGAGGTGAAAATCATGGCAGTTCGTATTCGTCTGAAACGTATGGGTGCGCACAAAGCGCCGTTCTACCGTGTCGTCGTATCCGATTCCCGTTCGCCCCGCGACGGTCGCTTCATCGAAGAAATCGGCACGTACAATCCGGTTGCGCAGCCTGCGCAAGTGAACATTAATGAAGAAAAAGCGCTGAAATGGCTCCAAAACGGAGCGCAAGCTTCCGATACGGTTCGCAACCTGCTGTCCAAAGCAGGCATCATGACCAAGTTCCATGAGCTGAAGCAACAGAAATAACTGTTGAAAAGCGGAGGGCCTTGAGATGAAAGAATTAATTCTTGTCATAGCGAAGGCTTTAGTGGATCATCCGGAAGATGTGCGCGTCAATGAGCGAGAGGACGACCGTGGGACCGTTTATGAGCTGTCCGTTCACGAGTCGGATATCGGCAAAGTGATCGGCAAACAGGGGCGTATCGCCAAGGCGATGCGCACGGTGGTGTCATCCGCCGCCGTCAAGTCTCAGAAGCGTGTCATCGTCGACATCATATCGTAAGGCGCGGGCAACTGCGGCGCGAGGGGTTAGGATGAATGTCCTAACCCTTTTTCGTCCAATATAGAAGGAACGGTTTGGAACGAAAGGCGGAACATGCAATGGCAGACCAATGGTTAACGGTAGGCAAAGTCGTGAATACCCACGGCATCCGCGGTGAAATCAAAGTCTTATCGCAGACCGATTTCCCCGACGTTCGCTTTGCGCCCGGCAGCCGGCTCACGCTGCTTGACGAGCGGCGCGGCACGGCGGTGCCGGTTGAGGTGGCCGGCTCCCGCCTTCACAAAAATGTTTATATCCTCAAGCTGAACGGATTCGACAACATCAACGATGTGGAGAAATATAAAGGCTGGAGCCTGAAAGTGTCCCGGGACGATCAGGTCGAACTGGAAGAAGGCGAGTATTACTATCACGAAATTATCGGATGCCGCGTCGTGACGGAGGACGGCGAGACGCTTGGCGAAGTGACGGAAATATTGACTCCCGGCGCCAACGACGTCTGGGTTGTCAAACGTCCGCCGGGCAAGGGCAAGCCTGTTCTCCTGCCGGTTATTGACGATGTCGTACTCGATGTGGACGTCGCGGAGCGCAAAGTGACGGTCCGGTTGCTGGAAGGGCTGATCTGAACGGATGAAAATCGATGTGTTGACGCTGTTTCCGGAAATGTTCGAAGGCGTTTTCGGGACGAGCATTTTGGGGAAGGCGCGGGAGAAAGGCATCGTCGAGCTGAGGACGATCAATTTCCGCGAGTATGCGAACAACAAGCATCAAACGGTTGACGATGCCCCCTACGGCGGAGGCGGCGGCATGGTGCTGAAGCCGGAACCGATGTTCGCGGCGGTGGAAGCGCTGACCGAAGGAGCGGCGAAGCCGCCGCGCGTCATTCTGATGTGTCCGCAGGGAGAGCCGTACACGCAGCGGAAAGCCGAGGAACTGTCCCGAGCGGAACATCTGGTGTTCATATGCGGCCATTATGAAGGCTATGACGAGCGCATTCGCGAGCATCTCGTCACCGACGAACTGTCGATCGGCGACTATGTGCTGACAGGCGGCGAGCTGCCGGCGATGGTCGTCATCGACAGCGTCGTGCGCCTTCTCCCCGGCGTGCTGGGCAACGAAACGTCGGCGGTGACCGATTCGTTCAGCACCGGTCTGCTGGAATATCCGCATTATACGCGTCCGGCCGTATTTCGCGGCTGGGAAGTGCCGGAAGTGCTGATGTCCGGTCATCACGGACGCATCGAGGCGTGGCGGCGGGAACAGTCGCTGCTGCGCACGCTGCGGCGTCGTCCGGATTTGCTGGAAAAAGCGGAACTGACCGACAAGGAGCGGGAATGGCTGGCGGCGGTCGAACGGAACGAAGGGGCGTGCCGGGAGCGGAACGAGCAAAAGTCTGACGGTTGAATAACTCCTTACATTTTTGACAAACTATGTTGGAATCGCCGTTAAGGCGTCATTTCCCTAAGGAGGTAATTCACGATGTCATTGATTCCCCAGGATTCGTTCCGCAATCTGGACAGCTGGAGGCGCGATTTGGACCGCTGGTTCAACGAGCTCCCCTCCTTTATTCGAGGCGAACATCGTCTGTCGCACCGGATCGACGTGCATGAGACCGACGACGAAATCGTGGCGACGTGCGAGCTGCCCGGTCTGGAAAAGAAGGAAGATATCGATATTGACGTACAAGGCAACGTTTTGACCGTTTCCGGGACAGTTAACCGTTCGCATGAGGTGAAAGAGGAGCAAATCTACCATCAGGAACGGTTTTACGGACGGTTTCAGCGCTCGATAACGCTTCCCGCGGCTGTGAATGAAGATGCGGTGAAAGCGAGCTATAAAAACGGTGTGCTTGAAATTCGTATGCCGAAGCTGCAGCAGCCGAAAAAACGGATCGACATCGATTTTCACTAGGTTTGAAGACATTATCGAGACAGCGGGAATAAAACGTTCAAGAATAAAGATGCGCCCATAGTTTTAGTTGTGTTTTGCCAGGAGTTGTGGTAAAATTTCTGGTGTTGTCTGTATTAGTCGGACGGTCCGCTATCGGCCATGACCCCGCACGCGGAAGTGCGGGCGAGCTTATATGAACGTCTGTTGGGGAAGGAGGGAATCCTGATGGGTATTTTGCAAGAGATTACGCAAGAGCAACTGCGCAAAGACATTCCCAGCTTTCGTCCCGGCGACACGCTGAAGGTGTACGTAAAAGTCATCGAGGGATCCCGCGAGCGGATTCAGCTTTTCGAAGGCGTCGTAATCAAGCGTCGCGGCGGTGGCATCAGCGAAACGTTTACGGTTCGTAAAATTTCGTATGGTGTCGGCGTGGAAAGAACGTTCCCGCTGCATTCGCCGAAAATCGACCGGATCGAAGTGGCTCGCCGCGGTAAAGTTCGCCGCGCGAAACTGTACTACCTGCGCAATCTGCGCGGTAAGGCCGCAAGAATTAAAGAGATCCGCTAAGGACAAACGTCAAGGGGGCTTGCACAAACAAGTCCCTTTTCGTTTTCATAGGCGGCTTTCGGATGCCGCTCTCTCATTTCGAAACACTCCGGCAGGAGTTTATTCTTATTCCGGCAAGAAAGAAGGCTTGATGGATGGATCAGCAGCGACATACCGATCGTGTGGAGTCGGACGAGCGTCCGCTGGAGACGGCCGGACAGACCGGTCAAGGTGACGGGGTGTTCTCCCAGGCCGGCAGCCGGACGGCGGAGTCCGGCAAAAAGGCGAACGCCAGCAAGGCGGGCAAGGAAGCGCTGGAATGGTTAAAGGCGCTCGTCATTGCCGGCATCCTCGTGTTTGTCATACGCTGGTTTTTGTTCGCGCCATTTATAGTGGAAGGCCCTTCGATGCTGCCGAACTTCGAATCCGGGGAACGGCTTATCGTCAACAAAATCATTTATGATATCCGGGAGCCCAAGCGCGGAGAGGTCATCGTATTCCACGTGCCGGAAGAAGGCCGCGACTTCATCAAGCGCGTCATCGGCGTTCCCGGCGACCGAATCCGGTTGGAAGGCGACGATCTGTACATTAACGGCGAGAAAGTGGAAGAGCCGTACTTGCGGGAAGCGATCGCGGAAGCGAAAGCACGGGGAACGCTGTACAATGAAGGCGGTCCGAATTTCCCGAACGATTGGGTGAAAGAGGACACCGTTCCTGAGGACTCGATATTTGTTATGGGGGACAATCGATCCAACAGCCAGGACAGCCGGATGATCGGGTTTGTGTCCGAGAAAGAAATCGTCGGCCGGGCCGATCTCATTTTCTGGCCGCTTAATAAGCTGGCGTTTGTCAACCATTAACGAGAACGAAAATAAAGCGAACCGGAAGAAAGCGTTGAGGTGATGCCGTGACTATCCAGTGGTTTCCCGGTCATATGACCAAAGCCCGCCGGCAAATCGAGCAGAAGCTGAAGCTGATCGACATCGCGATCGAGCTGCTCGACGCCCGCATTCCGCTTTCCAGCAGAAATCCGATGGTGGATGATATTCTCCGAAACAAACCGCGGCTCGTCGTCATGACGAAAGCCGATTTGGCCGATCCTCGCGAGACGGATAAGTGGATCGCCCATTTTGCCGCGAAAGGATTGGCCAGCGTGGCAGTCGACGCCAACACCGGCACCCGGATCGGGGACATCGCGTCAAAGGCGAAAGAATTGCTGCATGAAAAGAGAGAACGCCAGCGGGCGAAAGGAATGAATCCCCGGGCGATCCGCGCGCTGATCGTCGGTATACCGAACGTCGGCAAATCGACGCTCATTAACCGGCTGGCGGGCCGCAACGTCGCCATTACGGGAGACCGTCCCGGGGTGACGAAGGGCCAGCAGTGGATCCGGGTCGGCTCGGAGATGGAGCTGCTCGATACGCCGGGCATATTGTGGCCGAAGTTCGAGGACCAACTGGTCGGTTACCGGCTGGCCATGACAGGGGCGATCAAAGAGCAGATTTTGAATGTGGAAGATGTGGCGTTTCATGCGATCCGGGAGCTGTCCGGACGATATTGGGACGCGCTCAGCAAGCGTTTCGGCATCGAACAACCGCCCGCAGACTTGGACGATCCGCAAGAAATCGTCCGTGTGATGGAGGATATCGGGCGCAAGCGGGGCTGCCTCGTCAGCGGCGGCCGCGTAGATCTGGAGAAAGCTTCCGGCATTATTTTGCGGGAGCTGCGGGCCGGCAAGCTGGGCCGCATTACGCTGGAGTCGCCTGACGACTTGTAAAAGCGCGCCAGAGACTTCGGCATCTACTCGGGGGAGGAATATGCTGGACTACGAGTTTTCAGCGTGGGAACGGGGCTACGAGCGGGTGGCCGGCGTCGATGAGGTAGGCAGAGGCTGCCTGTTCGGGGATGTCGTCGCGGCCGCGGTCATTTTGCCCCGGGATCTCGTTATTGAAGGCATTAACGATTCGAAGAAACTGTCGCAAAAGAAGCGGGAAGAGCTTTACGATACGATTTTAGCGCATGCGGTCGCCTGGTCGGTGGCGCGGGTCGACGCGGCGACGATCGACCGCATCAACATTCGCCAGGCGTCGAGGCTGGCGATGAAGCAGGCGGTCGAAGGTCTGGAACCGGCACCGGATTTTTTGCTTGTCGATGCGGAGCAAGTGGACGTTCCGACCGCCCAACTGGCGGTCATCCATGGCGACGCGCTCAGCCAATCGATAGCGGCGGCCTCGATCGTCGCCAAAGTAACGCGGGACCGGTTGTGCGAGAATGAATGGGACATGCTTTATCCGGCATACGGCATCGCCATACATAAAGGCTACGCGACGAAGCTCCACCGCGAGAAGCTGCGCGAATACGGTCCAAGTCCAATGCACCGGACATCATTTCTCGGCAAATTGTTTGCCGAGCAGCAGGTGTTGTTTTGATCACGTTCTCCGATACCCGGCAAGCTGCCGCGTATCGTTTTTTTTTTTGCATTCGGACCGGTGGGAGGGGCATGAGCGGGTTGTGAGGCCGTGTAGTGTGAGGGAATAGGGCCCTGGAGTTGGGCTAGCGGGCCGTGTGGTCTTGTGGTGTGATTCGTGCAGCGTCCGATTGAAAACGTTTGCAGTTTCGCCAATGCGCCAGGCTAAGCGTAATATTTGGATAAATCGGTAAAACGAATGCGAAAAGTGGCCGATAAAAAAGTTATAGAAAGCGGGGTGCGACAGGATTGAACATCAGTGAGCTCATGCGCGGGCTGCTCGGAGAGACAAAGGCCGGCGACGGTCGTCTACTGGAGCTGAAAGCCGGCCAGATCGTGAGAGGCGTCATCGTACAGACCGGAGAAAACGGCGAAGCGCTGGTGCAAATGAACGGCGTGCAGGTTCGGGCGAAGCTGGCCGTTCCGCTTCCTGCCGGAACGGCTGCCATGCTTCAGGTTCAGCCTGAATCCACCGGGTCGCTGATCGTGCTGAGGCCGGCGGAGACGGCCGTTCTCCCGCCGTCTCCGGGTCAGCTCAAGGAATGGTTACAGGCGCTCGGATTGCCCGACAAGGAATGGGCCGCCGAGTTTGTCCGCGATTTGCGCCGCGATGGGTTGTTGACCCGGGAGCATGCGCAAGCGCTCGCCCGGGCCGCTTCGTTCATGCCTCCGGGCGAAGATGCGCACCTATGGATGCGCGCCGCGGCGGAAGGGCTGAACCGCGGTTTTTCGTTGACGCCAAGCGTCGTCGCCGCATTGCGTCAGGCGCTATACGGTCAGCCTGTACATGCGCTGATCGCACAGCTGGAGTCGCAGCTGCGCAGCTTTGCCGCGGGGAGCGAAACCGACGGTACGGAAGCCGGAGTCGCCCCCCGAACGCAGGGCGGCGCGGCGGCCGGAACGGGGCGCGAGCTTTCCCCCGCCGCGCAGCGGGTGCTGGCGCTGCTCGCCGAAGGAGCGCCGCTGCTGCGGCCGCCCGGCACCGCCGGGCCGGCGGAAGCGTATCCCGCTGCCGCATCGGCTCAGACGTCGGCGGCGAAAAACGGCTCCGCCCCCGCCGGGCCGTCCGCCGGCAGCGGTCACGCCGCCGCTGCCGGGCTCGCGGCGCCGGAGATTGACGGCGCGGCAACGGAGCCGCTGCGTCCGCAGACTACCGGCGGCGACGGGCTCGGCCGGCTGCTGAAGTGGCTTGGCGTCGATTACGAACGCCAACTGCTGTTTCGCACGCCGCTGCACGGAGCCGCGCAACAGGCCGCGGCGAAACAGCAGCAGGCTGCCGGGCATGCGCCGCAAGCCGCGCAGGCGCAAGGCGCTGCGCCGCCGGGGCCGCCTGCGCAAGCC
>NZ_JBCNFP010000122.1:0-21175 GCF_050481165.1 Paenibacillus cisolokensis | reverse complement strand
GCGCAGCGGCCGCTCCGGCGGCAGAGCGCGCCGGCACGCCGCCGATCGCGGCGCGGCTCGCGCCGTGGAAGCTCAGCCCGGCGCAAGCGGCGGCCGCCGCCGAAGCTCTCCGCTATATCGAGCGCGACGATATGCGCATCTTACGATCGCGGCGGCGTTTCCGCCCGCCCGGTCCGCTCGGCCGGCGGCGTCCGGGGTGCGCAACGGCCGCCGGGGACCCTGGATTCGGCTCGCCGCGCATCGGGGAGCCGCTGTCGCCGTTCAACCGGCTGCCCGCTCCGCCCGCGCCAATCGGGCCTTTTCTGCTCTGGGCGGTTACGGGTGCGGGCAAAACCGAAATGATATTCCCGCTTATCGAGTCGGTCCGGATGCGGGGGGAGCGGGTACTGGTGGCCACGCCGCGGCGCGACGTCGTGCTGGAGCTCGATCCGCGTCTTCGCCGCGCGTTCCCGCATGAGAAAGTCGTCACGCTGTACGGCGGCAGCCCGCAGCGTTGGGAGGATGGCGATATTGTGCTGGCGACCACCCATCAGCTTTTTCGTTTTCAGCACGCTTTCGAGCTGGTCGTGATCGACGAGCTCGACGCGTTTCCCTATCATAACGATCCGCTGCTGCATTACGCGGCGGCCAAAGTATGCAAGCCGGGCGGCCGCACCGTGCTGCTGTCGGCGACGCCGCCGGCCGGACTGCAGCGTGCCGCAAGGCGGGGCAAGCTGCCGCACGCCAAAGTGCCGGCGCGTTTCCACCGCCATCCGCTGCCGGTCCCGGCGACGATCCGGACGCCGCCGGTCGGCCGGCTGATCCGGCAGCGGCAATTGCCCGCCCGGCTTGCAGCCGCGATCCGGGCGTCGCTTGACCGCGGCGCGCAGCTGTTTCTGTTCGTCCAGCAAATCCGCCACATCGATCCGCTTGTCGGCTTGCTGCGCCAGACGTTTCCGGACGCGGCGATCGACGGGACCTCGTCCAAGGACACCAAGCGCGCCGAGAAAGTCAGGCTGTTCCGCGAATGCGCCATACGCCTGCTGGTTACGACCACGATCCTGGAACGGGGCGTAACGGTGCCGCGAAGCGACGTCTTTATTCTGGATGCGGACGGGCGGCTGTTCGACGAAGCCTCGCTCGTGCAGATGGCGGGCAGGGCGGGCCGCTCGCAGGACGATCCCGCCGGCCGGGTCTATTTCTGCGCTCCGGAGCGGAACCGGGCGCAGCGGCTGGCGATCCGCCACATTACCGGCATGAACAAGCTGGCGAAGCGCCAAGGATATTTGAACGATGGAAACGGCAGCGGGGAGGGGAGATAACGTGACCTTACCTGGGACCGCCGGAACCGGCGGAGGCGTGCGCGAATGGGGGAGGAGGGCGCTTGAGGCCGCTGTCTCCCTGCTGTCTCCGGCTCCTTTCGCCTGTTTGGTTTGCGGCCGGCATTACCGCTTTGCCAGCGGCGCTGCGGCTGCCGCCGGTCCGGCAATATCGCATCGCCTGTGTCCGGATTGCCGGGACTCCATTCCCTGGGTCGGGCGGATCGTCTGCCCGGTCTGCGGGCGGCCGGAAACATGCGGCGATTGCGCGCGCCGCGAAGACCCGGCTTTCATTTGCAGCCGCAGCGCGGTCACGTACGACGAGACGATCCGAAGCTGGATCGCGCAATACAAATACCGCGGCCATGAAGCGCTCGGCGCCGTGTTCGGCGATATGATAAATATCGCCTTTACCGGCTTGCGCCGCGAGTTGGAGCGCCGCGATCCCGCATTCCGGTTCGACGCGGCCGTTCCGGTGCCGCTCAGCATGGAAAGGCTGCGCGAGCGCGGATTTAACCAGGCGGAGCAGCTTGCTTCGGCAGTGGCCGGGCGGCACGGCCCGCCGCTCGCCAGACTGCTGATGCGGACCCGCGACAGCGGCAAGCAAAGCGAGAAATCGCGGATGGAACGGATTCGCGGTACGCGCAATCTGTTCGCCGCCGACGAAGCAGAGTTTGCAGCGCTGATCGCCCGTGTCCAGGCCGCGGCCTTCACCCGTTCCGGCGGCAGGACGGCCGGCGGCCGCTCTGCCTTCTCCCGCTCGCCCGGCGGCCGATCGCAGTTCGCGGCCGATCATTCAACCGGCGCCCGCCCGGTCATCCTGCGTCTTCTGCTCGTCGACGATATCTATACGACCGGCAGTACGGTGAATGCGTGCGCGGCCGTTTTGAAAACCGCTGTTGCGCATCGTTATCCCGGGATCCGTCCGGAAATTTATGTGCTGACGCTGGCCCGCTCCTGACGGCGGTTTCCAAAATGCGGATATCAAAAAAATAAGGTATAATGCCGATAGAACGAATATAGTATCTTTTTCGCGCCTGAAAGGGGGCATTACAGTGGAACTCGATAACTGTCCTCGCTGCGGGAAGGTATTCGCCCGAAATTTTCGCGATATTTGTCCGGCCTGCATTAAAGAAGTCGATCAGGAATATTCCCGGTGCGCGGACTATTTGCGCCAGCACAAAGGCGCTACGATCCACGAGCTTTCCGAAGCGACCTCGGTATCCATCAAGCAAATTACGAAGTTTATCAAGGAAGGCCGGATATCGCTCGTCGGCGCGCCGAATATGGGATATCCGTGCGAAGTGTGCGGCTTTATCATTCGCGAAGGCAACATATGCGGAAGCTGCCGTTCGCGTCTGCAGAAAGATTTGAGCAAAGTGAAGGAGGCGGCGGACAAGGAGACGGAGGAAGCCGTCAGACTAGCCGCATACCGGATAAAAGGTAACAAGCAGGACTGAAGTTGGCAGTTATTGCGACAATTCTATAAATTCTCATACCCATATGCCGATAAATACTCATATAGAGTTCATCGGCTTTTTATTTACGGCGAAGCCGCTTCCGCCTGATCGCCGAGTGAGGAGGGATACGAATGAAAGTGAACGAAACGCAGCGGATTCAATTAATGAATATTTATCAGAAGCATCACGAGCAGCGCGTCGGCGATGCGGGACGCAAGCGGCAGAAGGACGAAGTGCAAATTTCCGCGGAAGCCCAGGAAATGCTGTCCTTCAGCCGCGCGAACGGCGAGAACCGGGCGCAGTTGATCGAAAATTTGAAACAGAAGGTTGAATCGGGAACGTACCATGTGGATGCCGGCAAGATTGCGGAGAAGATCTGGCCATACATCCAGTCGAATTCGAAACTATAGAAAACGGGTGATCGTCCGTGTCATTTCGCGAGCTGTTGGCATCGCTGGAACAATTGCATGCGCAATATGCGCGGCTTCTTGAGTTGGGGGCGGCGAAGAAAGATCAGGTTATCCAGAACCGGTTGAACGAGCTGATGGCGACGACGGCCAAAGAATCGCGAATCATCAAGCAAATTGTAGAAAGCGAACGGGCCTGCCGCCAGTGGATGAAGCAATTTCAGCAGGATATGAGCGTACGGCCGAAGCTGCGCATCACCCTGTCCGAAATTGAACGGATGGTTTTCTCCGTCGAGGAAAGGCAGCAGTTGGCCGCCATTCGGCAAAAGCTGGCGGACGTTACCGAATCGCTTAAACGGGTGAACGAAATCAATCAGCAGTTGATTCGGCAGTCGGTCTCTTATGTCGAGTTTTCGCTCGATTTGCTGGCAGACGCCCCGGAAGAAGTGACATATAAAAATCCGGCGTTGGACCAAGGAAAGCGGCAATGGAACGGAATGTTCGATACGCGCGCTTGAGCGCCGAAGGAGGGTAACGGATGAGATCCACTTTTATGGGATTGGAAACGAGCAAACGGGCGCTTCTGACACAGAGCACTTCGCTCCACACGCTCGGACACAATATTGCCAACGCATCGACAACAGGCTATACCCGCCAGCGCGTCAACGTAGCGGCAACAAGGCCGATCGAAGCGTTCGGCATGATGAGAAGCAACGCCCCCGGACAAATCGGCACAGGGGTGCAGCCGGTTAACATCGAGCGGATCCGGGATTCGTATATCGATATGCAGTACCGGCGGGAAAATCAGAGGCTCGGCGCCTGGGAGGTGTACGATGCGACGCTGCAATCGATCGAGAAGATCGTCAACGAGCCGACAGACAGCGGACTGAGCGCGGTGATGGGGAAATTTTGGAACTCGCTTGAAGTGCTGAACCGCGATCCGTCTCTGCTCAGCGCGCGGATCGATCTGATCGGCACGGCGGTAAACCTGGTCGAAACGTTCAAGCATATGGACACCTCGTTCAAGACGCTCGCAAGCGACATCGCCGCCAACATTGACAAGAAGGTCGCCGAAGCGAACGGATACATCGCCAACATCGCACAATTGAACGATACGATCCGGCGCATGGAAGCGCTCGGCGATAATGCGAACGACTACCGCGATCAACGCGACCTGCTGATCGACAAGCTGTCGTCCATCGTCGATGTTCAATATGCGGAGACGGCGGACGGAATGGTCAATATCGTTGCCGCCGGCGTGCAGGTGGTGAACGGTACCGAAGCGGCGGAACTGACGGCGGACAATGCGGCGACCGCCACGGAAGGCGCGCTGGCCGGCTATCGGTGGGCGCAGGCGGATGTCGCGAAGGTCGTCGACCAGCTGAACGCGATGGTCGATACGCTCGTGAACGGCAAGGTTGAGATTACGCTCGCGAACGGTTATGTCGCCAGCACGGACATGACTGCGCTCAATGACGTGACGCTTGAGGACGGCACCGTCATACCGGCCGGTCAAAACATACCGGCAGGCTCGCGCATCGCATCCGAAGTTCGCCTGGAAGTGAACGGCTTCAACGGCGTTCACAAGCTTGGCTATACCTTGTCCGACCCCGCAGAGTCCGGCATTGCGTTCTTTACGACATCGGACGGCAGCGCGACGTTCACGATGGAAAATATTCGCGTCAATCCGGTCGTCGCGAACGATACGAGCAAAATCGCCGCAGCAGGCAAATACGATGTCGTAAACGGTTCGCCGGTGACGATCAAAGGAAACAGCGACATTGCGTTGGCGCTGGCGGGTCTCCGGGATAAAGTATTCAATTACCCGGCAGATATGACCTCGCTGACCAGCGGTACGATCGACGATTATTTCCGCGCTTTTACAGGGGATCTCGGAACGAGGGCCAGCGACGCCGCCCGCAACTTGCATAACCAGTTGAATATGGTAGATGCGGTCGAATATCGGCGGCAGTCGGTCAGCGGCGTTTCGCTGGACGAGGAGCTGGCCGATATGATCCGTTTTCAACATGCCTACAATGCGGCCGCGCGCAATATGACGACCGTGGATGAAATGCTGGATCGCATCATTAATCAAATGGGGCTTGTAGGCAGATAAGGAGGCTTGAACGATGCGCGTAACGGGGATGATGCAAAACACCCAGTTGTTGAAGAATTTGCGCAACACGAACGCCGGCATTATCGACTGGCAGAACAAATTGTCAACCGGCCAGCGCATTCAGAAGCCGTCCGACGATCCCGTCGGTATCGGGTACCAGATGCGGTATGACACCGAATTGAACCGTTCGGAAGAGTTTCTGGAAAATGCGCGTACGGGCCTCGGCTGGCTCCGGACGATGGATTCGCTGATGCAGCAGGCGAGCGATGTGCTGAAGCGGGCCCGCGTGCTGACGCAGCAAGCTTCCACCGGGACGGTTCCCGAAGATGCGCGGAAGCAGATCGCGGCGGAAATCCGCCAGCTGAAAGAGCAGATGATAGCTATCGGCAACAGCGACTACGGCGGAAGATATTTGTTTAACGGCCAGAAGACCGATCAGATGCCCTATTCCCTTACGAACGCTGCGAACGATCCTACGGACAAAGGCGTCTACTTCCTGAACGTCAGCCCGTCCGTGACGGTGCCGGTCAGCATTACAGGCGAGCAAATTTTCGGTGAAGCCGGTTCGCCGGACAACGTGTTTCAAGTGCTGGACGACATCGCCACCCATCTGGAGGACAACGATCAGGACGCTATTCTGGGCGATCTGGCCCGCATCGACCGGAGCGCGGACCGCATCGCGATTGCCTGGGCGGAAATCGGGGCGCGTACGAACCGGTTCGAGCTGGTCGAAAACCGGATTCTGGACGAGCAGATCGGGCTCAAGCAGCTTCGTTCCGAAGTGGCGGATGTGGATATGTCCGAAGCGATCATCGAGTTGAAGCTGAAAGAAAATGTGCTGCAAGCGGCATTGTCGACCGGGGCGCGGATTATGCAGGTTTCGCTGGTCGATTTTATCCGTTAGGCGGATGAGCGGTGAGCATGATGGACGTTACCGTCAGATATTATGCGGCTGATATGACCATCAAAACCCGCAACCCGGATATCGAGGTGGATTGGCGTCCCGTATGGGACAGCATCGGGCTGGAAAATCCGCTTTCCGAGATGAGGGGCAGAATGGCGAGAGAAAGCTCGCAAGCGGCGGAGACGATCGCGCAAATCGCCCGCGATGGCGATCAGGTTGCGCGGAGCGTCACGACGGGAGAGCGCAACGTATTTGGCCGGCTGGCATCCGAGAAGTTTCAACGCGAGCGGATCGTGCAGACCGAGCTTACGCTCATGCCGGATACGATGCCGATCTTCCATGTGACCGTGTACAAGCCGGAAATTCATATCGAGCCCCGCATGCCGGAAGCGGTGCCGTCCGACAGGCAAACCCGCGTAAATCTTCAGCCGCTGCAATCCAATCCAGGCGCTTCCATCGACATGCGGGTGTGACAGCAGTCACCGATGAGGCGCGGAAAGGCTTTGAAACATGATAACGATTAACAGTGCCGTGTATGGTCGGATGAACGTCGAAGACAATCAACTGTATCATTTTCCCCAAGGCATCGTCGGCTTCTCGGCCATCTCCCGATATGCGCTTGTGCCTTTTGAAAATACCGATTTCTTCGTTCTGCATGCAACGGAGGAAGATGTCAGCTTCATCCTGGTTCCGGCGGCCAAGGCGAAGCGGGAATACGCTTTTGAAATTGACGAGGATACCGTTCGCATGCTGGATATCGAGCATCCTGAAGAAGTGGCGGCTTTTTTCATCGTCAATATTGTGGGTGACATTCCGTACATCAACCCGAAGGCGCCGGTGTTGATCGTGCCCCGGTCGCAGAAGGGTTGCCAGTACGTTCTCACGCAATCCGCTTACCCGATTCGGGAGCCTCTCCGAATGGAAGGTGCCTCGTCATGCTAGTGCTCAAGCGGAAGGTCGGAGAAGTGATCAAGATCGGCGACGACATCGAGCTGCATGTGCTCGACGTCGAAGGGGAAGTGATCAAGCTCGGATTTGTCGCGCCGAAAACGGTATCCATTATGCGATCCGAGCTGTACGAAGCGATACGCCGCGAGAACATCGAGGCGGTCGGACAGAACGGCAAAGCGCAGCAGCTGCTTCAGCTTCTGGGCCGCAAGTCTGAAGATCAATCAACATAATGGAAAGAAGGGATCACCTTGCTGGGTGCAATCAACAGGCTGGATGGAGCCAACCGTGATTGGAGCCAGGCGATGAACCCCGCATCAACGAATTCCACAGAAGAATCGCCCGCAGATCTGAAAGAAACCGGAGTCGAAACCGGTGAAGGGAATGGCAAAGGGAAAGACCGGCTGCTCAAGGAACTGGAAAAGCTGAACGAGCAGATGAGATCGACAGGCAAGTCATTCCGGTTCAAATACAGTGAAGAAGCGGAGCAGTTCTACGTGCAGATTATCGATACCAGGTCGCAGGAAGTCATTGAATCGATACCGCCGGAGCATATGATCGAATTGTCGGCCAAATTGAAAGAGCTGATCGGCATCTTCGTCGACAAGAAGCTTTGATTTGCCTGAATTATATTTTGATGAAAAAGGGTGAACCGCAATGGGAATCAGTATCTCCGGTCTGGGTTCCGGACTCGATACGGCGCAGATCATTTCCGACCTGATGACGCTTGAGCGTCAGCCGTATATCCGTCTGGAAACGAGCAAAAAAAATCTGCAATCCGAAAAGTCTATTTTCCAGTCGATCAATACGAAGCTCAACACACTCAAAACCGCTGTCTCCGACCTGCTGCTGAACGCGAACTTCAATCTCGTATCCGGCAAGAGCACGAACGAGGGCGTCGTGAAGCTGAAGACAGCCGAAGGAGCGTCCACGGGGAATTATAATATCGCCGTAACGCAGCTTGCGCAGAGCCATTCGGTGAAGTCGGGCGAGGTGGATACTGGCGGCACCGATTTGTTGAACAAAACATTCGAGATTACATATGGCGGAAGCACAATCAAAATAGAAACGAATCAACTGGCATCGGGCAGCAAAAATGCGGAAGCATTGGAATACATCAAAAACCAGATCAACTCGCAGAACACCGGGCTGACGGCCGCGGTTGTATCCGTTTCGGACACCAAAAAGGTGCTTGTGCTGACGTCAAAAGAGACAGGCGAACAAAACAAAATGGTGCTCAGCGGCACCGGTGGCATTTTGCTGGGAGGGGACGCGCTGGGAGCATTAGGCATTACGAATGTTGGTCCGAAAGGCGCGGGCTCAAACACGATCCAGGATGCGGCTGACGCCAAGCTTACAGTCAGCGGCGTCTCGATTACCCGCAGCTCCAACACTATTAGCGACGTTATCGACGGCGTAACGTTGGAGCTTGTTGCGGCCGGTTCGTCGCAAGTAACGGTTGCCCGCGATATGGATAAAGTTGCCGAAAAAATCGATGCTTTCGTCAAAGCGTACAACGATGTCGTCAACACCGTGCGCAACAACTTGTCCAAGCCTGCAGACGCAACCAAAATGAATCCGCTGCAGGGCGATTCGGTACTGAAGACGATCAGCAACGAGTTGTATAACCTTTTTACGAGTGCCACCAACTTAACCGATGGTTACAAGATGATGGCGGAAATCGGTCTGGAGATCGATAAAGGGATTACGAAAGGAAGTTTGATGACCGGCACCATTACGTTTGACAAGGAAAAATTCAAAGAGGCGTTCAGTAAGGATCCGAACGCTGTCATTGATTTGTTTAAACATAATGAGAATGGCATTATGAAAGCGATGGATAATCGCCTCCAAGAATGGACAAGCTCCGTTAACGGTTTGATCACCTCGAAAATCAAAGGCTACGACTCCGAAATCGGCATGATCGACGACCGTATGGAAGCGATGGACAACCGCCTTCAACTGAAGTATGAACAATTGAAAAAACAGTTTACGGCGATGGAAGTCGCTCTGTCAGGACTGAAAAGCCAGCAAAGCTGGCTGACGAGCCAGCTTGCCTCGCTGACCGCCCTGACGCAGGCCAACAAAGGTTAAACGCTCGGCTGAAGGAGATGAGCAGCAATGCATATGCCCAACTATGCGGGATATCAATCGTACAATCGGAACAGGTTTGAAACCGCATCTCCTCATCGTCTGATTCTGATGCTGTTTGAGGGCGCCCTCAAATTTGCCGGGCAAGCGGAAAGGGCGATCGAGAAACGCGATATATCCGGGGCGAATCAGGCCATCCAGAAGACGCAGTCTATCATTTACGAACTGATCTCGTCTCTTGATCTGAAGCAGGGAGGGCAAATTGCCGTCAATCTTCAATCGCTTTATTTCTATATGATTGATTGCCTCGTCGAGGCAAACATGCGCAAGGATTTGGAAAAACTGCGCGAAGTGACGGACATGCTGACCAGCATCAAGTCGGCCTGGGAGCAGATCGGAAAGGAAGTTGCGCTTGGACAGGGATAATCACCAGGATGATGTATTGCAATGTTATCGCGACATGAAGTCGATCATGCTTCATCAGCTCGCACTACTTCAAAATTCCAACGATGAAGAAGCGCTGCAGCAATTTGCGGCGCTTTCCGTTCAGTATGGCCGGAAAATGGAGGAGTTGTCCGATAGGGAGCCTTATCAGAGGAATGAAGAGATCCGCGAGCTGCTAGCCGAAATGGAACGCTATGCCGATGAGATGGAACAGCTTCTTCAACGCCGGATCGACGTTACGGCTCATGCGCTGAAGCATACGGTTACACAGCGAATGGCCGTCCGTTCCTACGGCAATATGGATTTCCAGGATGCGGTCCCGCTCTATTTTGACCAAAAACGATAATTTCATCTGCATAGACTATAAACAATGCATTTCCACATTCCGATATATATAATGTAGCCGCAAGGAAGCGGCTTCAATACCCATATCATGGAGGATGAATAGCATGTCGATGTACATCAACACGAACGTGGCGGCAATCAACGCTCACCGCAACCTTGCTGCCAACAACACGCAAATGGGCAAGACGATGGAGAAACTGTCTTCCGGCTACCGGATCAACCGTGCGGCCGACGACGCGGCTGGCCTTGCCATCTCTGAGAAGATGCGCTACCAGATCAACGGTCTGAATCAGGCTCAGCGCAACGCCCAAGACGGCATCTCCCTGCTGCAAACGGCAGAAGGCGCGCTGACGGAAGTTCATTCCATGCTGCAGCGTCTGAACACGCTAGCCAACCAATCCGCGAACGGCACCTATGCACAGGAAGACCGCAAAGCACTCCAAGACGAAGTCGATCAACTGCTCTCGGAAATCGACAATATCGCGAAATCGACAAAATTTAACGGCATTTCGCTTCTGAGTGCTTCCAAGAGCGTGACGTTCCAGATTGGCGTTGAAAAAGCAAATACCTTGACCGTTTCCCTGAAATCGATGGCAAAATCCGCTTTGGGTATTAGCGGGCTTGCAATCAGCACACAAGCAAAAGCACAAAGCGCACTGGCGAAGATTAAATCTGCAATTACCAAAGTTTCTACGCAACGCGGCAAACTTGGCGCCGTTCAAAACCGTCTGGAGCACACGATCAACAACCTGGGCGTAACGGCCGAGAACCTGGCTGCATCCGAATCCCGTATTCGCAACGCCGACATGGCAAAAGAAATGACGGAATTCACCCGCAACCAAATTCTCGTGCAAGCCGGTACGGCTATGCTTGCGCAAGCTAACGCAATGCCGCAGGGCGTGCTCAAACTTCTCGGCTAATAAGCGTCCGGGGATCATGAAACCCATCCATATACTGGATGGGTTTTTTCTATACAGAATCAGGGGGGAAATGCCGATAAAGAAGATATAAACAAAAAGGTGTGGTGAACGTGCGGTTTCGGGTAGATGACACACTTGAACATTACGCAGTAGCGAATGAACAGGATATTCAGTCCGTATGGGAGACGGTCAAGAACAAGTTGAATGATAACAGTCGCTATATCTCGCAAGTCTCTTTTGATGGCGTCATGCAATCGGCAGATTACGAATCGATTCTGTTCTCTCGCTATGGAGAAATTAATGAAGTCCAAATCGTATCTGTATCCGAGGAGCAATTGATCGGAGAAACACTAACAGAAATCCGGACGTATAGCGTTAAAATTATCAATGCGTGCGATTCGATTGGCAACCTGTTCTACGGCGATCCGTCAGTCGAGCAATGGGATATGGCCCGAACGCTCCTGGAAGCGGTGGAATGGGTGATTCAATCGTTAAGCGGCATCGCCAATCTGCTTAGCAAGTATCCGGAACAAGTGGCTTATGTACGATATTTGGAGGAGTCGATACGCTCGTTGAACGATAACTTGTCCGCTCTTCGGTCAGCGATGGAATCTGAAGATTATACAGCTGTAGGAGATGTAATGAAATACGAATTGGCCGATACATTCAAACAGTTGGAGTCTGTGATTTTGGCGAGCGGGTGAGAGACGATGAGAAAATATGCAGCGGATAATTTGATGGCATTGCGAAACCACTATCCGAATTTGTATCAGTTCATCCGCAATCGGGAAAGAGACGTTGAACATTATTTTCATGTCCTTTCGAAATCCGGCATGGCTAACTTGGAGATCGACCGGGCCGGAAACCGGACGGCGCTGTACAGCAGATACAATCCACTGGAAGAAACGGCGCGCTGGCTCGAGATGAATGCCGATCAGATCGGCCAATCCAGACATATTCTTATTTTCGGTTTCGGACTCGGCTATCATATTGAAAGAGTAATCGAACAATATCCTGACCGAACCATTCATATTATAGAGCCTGATGTCGAACTGTTTGTTGCCGCGCTCGAAGCGCGCGACTTGACGCATATATTCGCTTCACCTTGCATTGGCATTTTCGCAATAGGCGGCGACGAGTCGACGAACGTCCATTTCATCCAAGCCGTTAAGTCATATATTACTGATTCGTTTTGTTCGTTGTTTTTACCGGTTTATTCGCGGCTATACGCCAATGAAGTGTCGGATTTTACGAAGAAATTCCGGGAAGTAGTGCTGGCGGAGAGAACGAATAATGCAACCCAGATTATATTCAAGCGGGAGTGGCCGGAAAATATCATTTTAAATCTGCCTAAGACGATCGAAAGTAAACATTTGCGCAATCTTCAGGGACATTTCCGGGACATGCCGGCGATCGTAGTCGGTTCTGGTCCATCTCTGGATCAGGATATAGAACTTGTCCGTCAACTGCAGAACCATGTTCCGATATTTGCTGCAGGTTCCAGCATACAGGGATTGCTGGAAAGAGGAATTAAGCCGCATATGCTCGTATCGATCGACGGTAGTGAAAAGAATTTCGAGGTTTTTCGAGATCTAGATGTCTCGCAGATTCCGTTTGTGTATGCCTCATATATTAAACACAAGATTATACAGGAACTAAATCACAATCTGTATCATGTGTTTATTTCTTCGGACACGATAACGAGTCATCTTTTTCATAATGATACGGCTCCAGATCAATTTGTCTCGACTGCTTCTGTTACGGGTACTGTCATTCAAGTGGCCATTTTTCTTGGTTTTTCCAAACTGATCTTTGTCGGACAGGATCTTTCGTATCCGGGGAATAACCGCTATTCCAAAGGCGTCGACCATTTTACGAAAGAAGAGCTGGAAAGGTTCGATCAGCACGCTACTGAAACAGTGGAAAATGTGACCGGAGGAACGAATCCGAGTAGCCTTCCGATGGTCGAGACGCTGCGAAATATTGAAAGTCTTATTGCTTGCTACAACGAAAAAATCGAATTCATCAACGTATCTCAGATCGGTGCCGCCATCAAAGGAACGTCCTGGGCGAGACTGGAAGATCTGATGGTTCAGTTGCAATCGTATAGCTTAAATGCGGAAGCTTTCCAGCAGTCGTTGCAGGCCAAGGCTGCCGGTTATTCCTCAGAAGAGAAACGTGCAATGGTAGACAGACTCCACAAGTGTATGCAAGAGCTGAAAGCGACGGGTAAAAAAATCGACAAGCTCATGGATATATTTGAACAGCTTCAAGACGCAGCAACATCAGGCGTGAACAAAATCGCTACATTACTCCAGAATATCGATAAACAATGGAACGCGATTACCCGAAATCCGATATTTGATCCTATTTACGGTTTTGTGCTGCAGGCCGAAATTCCGATTTACGCAAGACGCGTACCGGAGATCGTGGCCTGTACGGATCTGAAGCGAAAAGCGGAGTTGGTGCTAAAACATCTGGCCCCGCTTGTAGCGACCATGAAGAAGGACACGGAATTTTTATCTGTTCTGTTCGAGCAGGTGGAACCTGAACTGACGGCAATCGCAACATAATCAAGGAGGCTCGAAAACCAATGCACAGCTTTAAACGAGTATTAGTAACGGGTGCGGACGGCTTTATCGGGTCTCATTTGACAGAGACGCTCGTCCGCGCGGGATACAATGTCAGAGCCTTCGTTTATTACAATTCGTTCAACTCCTGGGGCTGGCTCGATCAAAGTCCGGAGGAGATCAAACGTGAACTGGACGTATTTGCGGGAGATATCCGGGATGCGCACGGGGTGATGACGGCTGTCAAAGGATGCGATGCGATTTTGCACCTGGCGGCATTAATCGCCATCCCCTATTCGTACCATTCTCCCGACACCTATGTCGATACCAATATCAAGGGA
This sequence comes from Paenibacillus cisolokensis, assembly GCF_050481165.1. Taxonomy (NCBI): domain Bacteria; kingdom Bacillati; phylum Bacillota; class Bacilli; order Caryophanales; family Paenibacillaceae; genus Paenibacillus; species Paenibacillus cisolokensis. The sequence continues at coordinate 7,334 of NZ_JBCNFP010000122.1, read as the reverse complement.
ACCTTGAATGTGCTGCAAGCCGCCCGGTCTTTTGATGTCTCTAAAGTCATACATACTTCGACAAGCGAAGTGTATGGCACGGCGAGGTACGTTCCGATTACGGAAGATCACCCACTTCAGGGACAATCGCCATATTCGGCTTCCAAAATCGGGGCAGACCAGCTCGCATTGTCGTTCTACCGATCGTTTGACACCCCGGTAGGCATTATTCGCCCGTTCAATACATATGGGCCGCGTCAATCGGCACGGGCCGTCATTCCGACGATTATAACCCAATTGGCGGCAGGCCGGCGTCAAATCAAGCTTGGGGCGGTACATCCGACTCGTGATTTCAATTATGTTCGAGATACGGTTGCCGGTTTTATCCGCATGCTGGAATCCCCCTCTGCCATCGGGGAAGAAATCAATATTGGCAGCAATTATGAAATTTCCATTGGCGACACCGCGAAGCTTATCGGGGAAGTGATGGAACAGGAAGTCGAAATCGTCAGCGACGAAATACGTCTCCGCCCTGAGAAGAGCGAGGTTGAACGGCTGTGGGCGGACAATTCGAAGGCTAAGCGGCTGTTGGGCTGGGCTCCGGAATATGGAGGTAGGGAAGGCTTGAAGCAAGGGCTACGGGAAACGATCGAATGGTTTACGAATCTGGACAATCTTCGGCGGTACAAAACGGACCGATATAACATGTAGCTCGCTTGGAGGGATTCTCATGGACGTTGACACATTCCCGCAAAGATTCGTTGAGCTGCTCAAGCGGGCGTTGCCGGATCGTGACACTTTTACCGCTTTGCATCAGCCGTCATTCGGGGGGCGCGAATGGGAGTATGTAAAAGATTGCCTGGACACAGGCTGGGTTTCCTCTGTCGGCCAGTATGTCGACCGTTTTGAACGGAATCTGGCCGAATTTACAGGTTCCCCTTATGCGGTCGCTGTCGTGAACGGAACGGCGGCCTTGCACATCTGTTTCGTGTTGGCGGGCGTTAAAGCGGGAGACGAAGTGATCGTACCGTCTTTAAGTTTTGTCGCGACCGCCAATGCCGTCGCTTATTGCGGCGCCATTCCGCATTTTGCCGATGTCGCAAAGGGGACGCTGGGGCTCGATCCGGACAAGCTGAAGCTGCATCTGCAACATATTGCGGAGCTTCGCTCAGACGGGCATACCTATAATCGCGAGTCCGGCCGGCGGATTGCGGCCATCGTCCCGATGCACACGTTCGGCCATCCGGTAGATTTGGACCCGCTTATAGAACTGTGCGCGCAATATCGCATTCCGCTTGTTGAGGATGCTGCCGAGTCGCTTGGCTCCTATTATAAAGGAAAGCATACGGGCACATTCGGGAAATTGGCCGCATTAAGTTTTAACGGCAACAAAATTATAACGACCGGAGGCGGCGGCGCCATTCTGACCGGCGATCCGGAACTGGCCAAAGCTGCCAAACATTTGACGACGACAGCGAAGCTTCCTCACCGCTGGGCATTCTGGCATGATCGGGTCGGATACAATTACCGGATGCCCAACCTGAATGCGGCGCTCGGATGCGCCCAACTGGAACAGCTCCCGCAATTATTGAATCGCAAACGAAAACTGGCCGAACGTTATAAAGAGACATTCGCAGCATTCGAAGGCGTTGACTGGTTTGAAGAGCCGCAGAATGCGAAAAGCAATTATTGGCTGCAAGCCGTACTGCTGGACCCGGCGCTTATTCATGCAAGGGACGACATACTGGATCTGACCAACCGGGAAGGATTAATGACAAGGCCGGTGTGGACGCCGCTGCACCGGCTTCCGATGTATGGCGATTGTCCGCGAATGAATCTGGACACGTCTGAAGAGTTGGAACGCAGAATCATCAATATTCCAAGCGGACCGGATTTAATCCGGGAATGAGAAGGGAAAGCGGATGAGGAAAATTTGCGTTGTGACCGGCTCACGGGCAGAATATGGGCTGTTGTATTGGCTGATGAGAGAGATACAGGACGATCCGGATTTGCTGCTTCAACTGGTTGTAACCGGAATGCATCTGTCGCCTGAGTTTGGACTGACCTATCAACAAATTGAAGCGGATGGCTTCACGATCGATGCGAAGGTGGAGATGCTCCTGTCCAGCGACACGCCTGCCGGCCTGACCAAATCGATGGGCCTGGGGCTGATCGGATTCGCGGACGTGTTTGAGCGATTGAAGCCGGACATCGTCGTCATTCTCGGCGACCGTTTTGAAATGATGGTCGTCGCCCAAGCCGCAATGGTGGCGAATATCCCCATCGCTCATCTTCATGGCGGCGAGAGTACCGAAGGGGCATTCGATGAAGCGATCCGGCATTCGATAACGAAGATGTCTCATCTTCATTTCACATCTACGGAGAAGTACCGGGAACGTGTCATCCAGTTGGGAGAGCAGCCCGACCGCGTTTTCAACGTAGGCGCAATCGGACTGGACAATATTCATAAATTGCAGCTGCTTAATCGCGAACAGTTGGAAGAAGCGATCGGTTTTCAACTCGGAGAATGTTGTTTTCTCGTCACTTACCATCCTGTTACGTTGTCTTCCCGTGATTCTCGCCGTCAAATGGAACAGTTGCTTGAGGCTTTGGATCATTTCCGGCAAGTCAATATCATTTTTACAAAGCCGAATGCCGATACGGATGGCCGGATTATCGCCGAATTGATTGACGAGTACGTAACCCGCAACAGCCGGCGTGCGATATCCTTTGTTTCAATGGGGCAGCTGCGCTATTTAAGCGCGCTGCGGTATGTCGATGCGGTGATCGGGAATTCGTCCAGCGGAATTATCGAAGCGCCGGCTTTTAAAAAACCGACGGTTAATATTGGACCGCGACAACAGGGGAGAATCAAAAGCCCGTCTGTTATCGATTGCGGGGAGACGGCGGATGAAATCATAGCTGCGATAAATTTGGCGTTCTCGGAGGAGTTCCAATCCCGATTAAGCGGCAGCGAATCGCCGTATGGCGACGGCAACAGCGCCCCGAGAATCAAGGAAGTGCTGAAAACATTTCGTCTTGAAGGCATTTTACATAAAACCTTTTATGATTTGAGCAAATGAAAGGGTCATCGTGTGAGGGAGGTAGTCGAATGGGCTCGGTTTTTGTCATAGCGGAAGCGGGGGTCAATCATAACGGCTCATTGGACTTGGCTCTGCAATTGATTGAGAAGGCCGCCGAAGCGGGAGCGGATGCCGTCAAATTTCAAACCTTCCGTGCGGATACGCTGGTTACTCCGAGGGCTCGGAAAGCGGAGTATCAGCAGCAAACGACAAATTCAAATGAATCGCAGTATGAAATGCTGAAGCGGCTGGAACTTGACCGGGAATCCTATCCATTGATTGTAGAGCATTGCCGGAAAGCGGGAATCGAGTTTATGTCGACTCCCTTTGACGAGGAGAGCCTTCACTTTCTGGCCGATGAGTGCGGCGTGAAACGAATCAAGCTGCCGTCCGGAGAGATAACGAACGGTCCGCTTCTTCTTGCAGCCGCCAGAAAGGGCTTGCCGATCATACTATCAACCGGAATGGCAACGTTAGGCGAGATCGAGACTGCCCTGATGATACTGGCCTACGGCTACCTGAACCGGTCCGGGAAGCCGGACGGTCAAAGCTTGCTGGAAGCTTTTATCTCCGAACAAGGCCAAGCCGCTCTGCGGGAGCGTGTCACCTTGCTGCATTGTACAACGGAGTATCCCGCTCCGCTGCGTGACGTGAATTTACGTTGTATGGACACGATGGCCGAGGCGTTCGGAGTACCTGTCGGTTACTCGGACCATACCGAAGGGATTGCCGTTTCTTTGGCGGCTGCAGCCCGAGGGGCGGCCGTTATCGAGAAGCATTTTACACTGGACCGTCAATTGCCCGGGCCCGATCATCAAAGCTCGCTGGAACCCGGCGAGATGGCCGAAATGATCAAAGGGATTCGCACGATCGAGCTGGCGCTTGGCAGGAAATATAAATTTCCTGCACTGTCGGAACTGGCAAATCGTGTCCCTGTGCGCAAAAGCATCGTTGCGGGTCAAGATATCGCTGCAGGAGACGTGTATCACGACGGCAATCTTGCCTTGAAACGTCCGGGAGACGGCATATCCGCCATTCGCTACTGGGATTACCTGGGAAAAAAGGCGGATCGCCCCTACCGCAAAGATGAACAGATCGATTCTTGAGGGAATAGCACATGAACGAGCATTTGCCTGTAGCGATCATTGGAGGCGGCGGTCACGCCGAAGTGGTGTGGGACGCACTTCAACTGTGCGGACATCGAATCATTGGCTTCGTTGCGCCTCAGTCCAAGGGCTGCGCGTTGCATGCCAAAATCCCCTGGCTCGGTTCGGATGAACATTTTTGCAACCGGTATAACAACCGGGAAGTTCTTCTTGCCAACGGGATTGGAACGGTAAGGGCCGAAGGATTGAGGGACCAAATCTATCAGGCTTACCGTTCAAGAGGTTATCGTTTTATTACGGTTGCCCATCCGGGAGCGATCGTTTCCGGACATGCCGTCATCGAGGAGGGCGCACAAATTATGGCCGGGGCCGTTGTGCAATCCGGTGCTGTCATTGGAGAGAATGCGATCGTCAATACGCGTTCCTCGGTCGATCATCATACGAGGATCGGACGAAGCGTTCATATCGCTCCCGGGGCTGTTGTTTGCGGAAACGTCGAAATCGGTGCGGCGGCTTTTATCGGGGCCGGCGCTACGATCGTTCAGGGTATTTGCATCGGACAGGCGGCTACTGTAGGAGGGGGAGCTGTGGTCATCCGAAACGTTCCCGACGGCGTTACGGTTATGGGCAACCCGGCAAAGGAGTCGACATCATGAACAAATGGGAAGCGCTATTGCTGCAACCAGATGCGACAATATTGGATGCATTGAAAAAATTGAATGAAGGGGCCAAACAGATCGCGTTAATCGTCGGCAATAACAACGTATTGCTCGGCACCGTCACGGACGGAGATATTCGAAGAGGCATACTGAAAGGCATTTCGTTTACATCCTCCGTTTCCAATGTTATGAATCCGAATCCTGTCGTAGCGCGAACGATGGATGACCAGGATACGATACTGGCCTTGATGGCCAATCGCCGGCTGCACCAGCTTCCGATCGTTAACGAGAACGGCCAATTGGTGGACATAGTATTTCTGGACGATTATTTGCGGCCGCAGAGAAGAGAAAACTGGGTCGTATTAATGGCAGGCGGACTCGGAACGCGGCTGGCGCCGTTAACCAATGACTGCCCCAAGCCATTGTTGAAGGTCGGTTCCAGACCGATTCTGGAAAACATTCTGAACAGCTTTATTGCCAATGGCTTTTATCAATTTTATATCTCGGTCAATTACAAAGCGGAAATGATCATGGATTATTTCGGAAACGGGGACAAGTGGGGCATTCAAATCCGGTATTTGAAGGAGGATAAACGGCTCGGGACGGCCGGAGCGCTCAGTCTTCTGCCGGAACGTCCGGCGGAACCGGTCATTGTTATGAACGGCGATTTGTTGACCAAAGTCAATTTTGCCCAAGCTCTTCAGTTTCATCTGGATCACAGGGCAAGTGCTACGATGTGCGTGCGGGAATATGAATACCAGGTTCCCTACGGTGTGGTGAAGTTGGACAATTACCGTCTCTATGCCATGGAAGAGAAGCCCGTCCAGCGCTTTTTTGTCAGCGGAGGAATATATATTCTCGATCCGGAGGCCTTGAATTACATTCCCGAAAACACGTATTTCGATATGCCTTCCCTGTTCAATACGCTAATCGGGCAAGGCAAACATACCGTTGCATTCCCGATCCAAGAGTACTGGATGGATATCGGAAGGATGGATGACTTCAACCAGGCCAATCTGGAGTTTCACGAGGTGTTCAAATCAGACAGCGAGGGGCTGCTATGATAAAGGATAAATCGGTTTTGGCGCTAATTCCAGCCAGAGGCGGATCGAAAGGAATTGTACGCAAAAATTTGCGCGACGTAGCCGGAAAACCGCTTATTGCCTGGACAATTGAACAAGCCAAACAATCCAAGTATATCGATAGGTTGATTTTGTCGTCCGATGATCAGGAGATCATATCCGTTGCTAAGGAATGGGGGTGCGAGGTTCCGTTCGTTCGACCGGATCATTTGGCGCAGGATGATTCCCTCACGATCGATACCATCATACATGCAATAGATCATTTGCCGAATTACGATCTTATCGTCTTGCTGCAGCCAACCTCACCATTACGAAATGCGGAAGATATTGATACATGCATCGAGATTTGTTTGGAGAAACAAGCGAAAGCTTGCGTTTCGGTTTGTGAAGCTTCCAAGAGCCCTTTTTGGATGTTCACATTAGATCAGGAGCAAAAAATGAAGCCGCTTATCCCTTTTGAAAACGAACAGACCAATCGGCACAATCTACCTAAAGCCTATGTTTTAAATGGTGCGGTTTATGTAAGTTATACCGATTGGGTCTACCGGAACAAATCCTTTTTTGGAGATGAAACCGTCTCCTATATAATGCCGGCGGAGAGATCAATTGATATAGACAGCGAGATTGATTTGAGAATGGTGGAGTGGTTGCTGTCGCAGCAACCTGACGCAAAGTGAACGGTAATCGGCTACTCATTTAGATTTTGGGCGGAAAAACTACATGTTTCATGAGAATCCTGCCAATTCCATTATGGTTGATAAACGGCAAAGGAAACAACAAACAAGGTTGTTTTCTAATGGATTGTTCTCCCTGCGGAATAGAGACAGCCGGGATCGGGCTCTTGCCTTACTGGCGAAAATGCAGGGAGATTCTGCCGTTAGGAAATGAAGGGGAATTGGGTGAATCATACATATTTCATGATTGCTGAACAAACAGGAGGGATGGCTTACCACTACGCCATCTCTAACTGAATTCGCTTTCAAATTAATGTTTGACATTTTTATGACAACCATGTATATTCACAGTGTGGGCGCTACATATAGAAGTCTCACAGCTATTTGATGATGAAGGGAATGTTTACACATGCAAGGTAAAGTAAAATGGTTCAATGCAGAAAAAGGCTACGGATTCATTGAGACGGAGCAAGGCGGCGACGTATTCGTGCATTTCTCCGCAATCCAGGCCGAAGGCTTCAAGACGCTGGAGGAAGGCCAGGCTGTTGAATTCGATATCGTGGAAGGCGCTCGCGGTCCGCAAGCTGCAAACGTAGTCAAGCTGTAATCATCCGGCTGTATTGGCCCAGATATAGATGATGCGTTAGATTGACCGAACCGTGAACCAAGCCCCTGGCGACAGGGGCTTTTTTGACATATCAGAATTTATAACTTTTCGGGTGAAGTTCAGGCTTCATCCATTTCGTTTTTT
>NZ_JBCNFP010000121.1:0-758 GCF_050481165.1 Paenibacillus cisolokensis | reverse complement strand
TTATTACTCCTCTCAATAATGAATATGAATTTTATAGGTTTTTCCAATAACGGGGATGCATTTATTGCGATTCCGGCTGCCAGACTGTTCGATAGCAAACCCAGCATACAGACAGCTTTTTGCCGGTAAACTTATTTTGCATAATCACTTTAGCCGACCTCTCATAACACAACTGGCATATTACCCTGCCGCATTTTGGACACTTTTGAACGTTGCTATTTATTTCCCTCTGCCTCCTCCTCCGGTCCTGGTTCATCCACTCACCTCTATTTTGCTAGTTTCCAGCGGCCTTTACGTTGTTTATAAGCTTTTAAGATATACACCCGACCGCTCATCCTGATTTTTATTGGTACACCGTCAACCGCGTAAACAACTCGTACTACCGGCCGGTATTGATCACCTTCTGCTCTCGGCTTTGTTCGCATCCATAGCCACCCCCAAAATTCCGTAGCCCACAATATCCCTGTAAGGCGACTCGCCGAATGCATCTTTTGCTGTCGCTATTCTCATGAGCTTGTCGAATATTCGCACAATGCAAAGCGCATCCCGGTATTGCTCGGGCTTGATGCCGTCTGGGTACAAGAGTCTAAGGAAATCCCCACTCTTGGCAAATGAATCGCCATATGCAGCGTTTTTCTCAGCTACCAACTTCCCAACCTCACGCCCGATCCGCTCATATGTGGACACCGGCCAGTTGTAGCCTTCGGCGAGTTGATCTATGTTAGGCATCTTTATCCCCTCCCATATAGGGAAGCGAG
>NZ_JBCNFP010000120.1:0-22534 GCF_050481165.1 Paenibacillus cisolokensis | reverse complement strand
ATTTTAACTGAGTGATCGCGCCCCCTTGTCAAGAAAAAGCCGCTTTGGTATAGTTATAAGGTATGCGAGTTAGACGCCTCGCTCCTTGCTCCTTCGAACCAGGAGGGGCCGTTAAGTCCAAAAGGAGGTGAAATACGATGCGCAAATATGAAGTGATGTACATTGTTCGTCCCGACGTCGAGCAGGAAGTGCTGCAAAGTGTCGTCGACAAATTCCATGGCATCATCTCCAACGGCGGTGAAGTCACGAAGCAAGAAGTGATGGGCAAGCGCCGTCTTGCGTATGAGATCAATAAGCATCGTGACGGTTACTATGTTCTGGTGCAATTCAACGCTCCGACCGACGTTGTTGCCGAACTGGACCGCGTGATGAAGATTACGGACGAAGTCATCCGTTATCTGATCGTTAAGGATGTTGCTTAAACGCAAGAAATGCGACGGTTGGGAGGTTGTTTGCGATGTTGAACCGCGTCATTCTCATCGGCAGATTAACGAGAGACCCTGAACTTCGATATACGCCGTCCGGCGTAGCGGTTACCCAGTTTACGCTGGCTGTGGACAGACCGTTCACCAGCAGTCAGGGCGAGCGCGAAGCCGACTTTATTCCGGTCGTCACATGGCGCCAGCTTGCCGAGACGTGCGCCAACTATTTGCGCAAAGGCCGTTTGACAGCCGTCGAGGGCCGCATGCAAGTGCGGAACTACGAGAACAACGAGGGGAAGCGCGTTTATGTGACGGAGGTCGTGGCCGATAATGTCCGGTTCCTCGAATCGCCGAACCGCGATGGCGGGGGCGCGCGCGAGGAAGGATACGGCGGCGGCTACGGAAGCACTGGAGGAAGCGCTGGCGGCTTCGGGGGAAGCGGCGGTTACGGCGGGAATTACTCCGGCAACCGTTCCGGCGGCGGTTCTTCGCGGAACGACGACCCGTTCTCGGATGACGGACGACCGATCGACATTTCGGAAGATGATTTGCCATTTTAAAGGAAAGGACGGATATGCATGGCTTTCAAGCAAAGAGAAGGCGGCGAAGAGCGCCCGGAGCGCAAGTTCCGCAAAGGCCGCAACAAGCGCCGCAAAGTGTGCTATTTCACGGTCAACAAAATTACGCACATTGACTATAAAGATACCGAGCTGCTCAAGAAGTTCATCAGCGAGCGCGGCAAAATTTTGCCTCGCCGCGTAACGGGCACAAGCGCGAAGTATCAGCGTCTCTTGACGATCGCAATCAAGCGTTCCCGTCAAGTTGCGCTTCTGCCTTACACGACCGAATAAAACAGCAGAACGGATAAAGACGGCAACCGATTCCATGCGGTTGCCGTTTTGTTTTGCGGCCATGCGAACGCCGCCGCCGCTTAATAGTGAGAAGCCATCTGCTCGGCGATATCCCCGAGGACCGGCACTTTATACCGCCGTCCTTGCAGCGTCAGCAGCATAAGCGCGATCCACAGCACGAAAGCGGCCGGAACGATAACGAGACCGATCAGCCAGCCGATGACGGGGACCGCTCCGAGCACCAGCTGGATCACGATAAAAGTGGAAGAGACGACGATGGACTGCATCGCATGAAACTTGACGAATCGGCTGTTCTTCTCCAAAATAAGGAACAGAATGCCGGTTACGAATATGCCGAAATAACAAAGCAGACCGGCCAGCTTCGGATCGAGCCCGGTGGAAGACCGGTCCGGAACAGGAAGAGAGGGCATGACAGCTCATCCTTTCGCGGGGCTAACGTTGTCCTTTATATGGGATGTCTATTCCCGGCCAGGAGCGAATAGACCTGATAATAGAATGATTCGCTGCCATTCATTGGGGGCGGGACCTATTTTTTTCGTAAAATTATTGTAACTAAACGCGGGATTATGTCGTTTAAAATAGAGGAGAGTCGTTGAATACCAATTGGGGATAGGAGAATAACCGTGAAAAAACGAATAAGCCGCAAATGGAAGTGGGTGTCGGGCCTGACGGCCTTTATCGTACTGCTTGGCGCTGTCGGGTACTTCAATCGCGGCGCTCTCGCCATGTTGGGCTTTGACTTGTTCTTATCGAAAAAGGTAGAGAAAAAGCTCGAACAATCATACAAGCCGCTAGAAGGCCGACAAACGGCGCCGGTTGCTTATACCGATACGAAGCCGATCTCGTTTCTGCTGCTCGGCGTAGACCAGCGGGAGGGAGAATCGAGCGGCCGCTCCGATACGATCATCTATACGGTCGTACGGCCGAAGGACGGGGCCATCTTGATGGTATCCGTTCCGCGCGACACGTTGACGGAAATCGCCGGGCGGGAGGAGAAGGATAAAATCAATCATGCCTATGCGTTCGGCGGCGCCAAGATGGCGGTCGAGACGGTGGAACAACTTTTCGACGCGCCGGTAAATTATTACGCTTCGATCAATTTCAAGGGGTTCAAGGATGCGATCGACGCCATGGGCGGCATCGCGCTGCCGATCGAGGAAGATATTGTGAACAAGGGTCGCGATCACGAGAAGTTTGTCATTAAAGGCGGCCAGGACTTGTACAACGGAACCGACGCTTTGAATTACGTGCGCTATCGCGAAGATGCGGGCGGCGATATGAGCCGAACGGGGCGCCATCAAATCTTTATCAACGCCATGCTGGACAAGGCGTCAGGCGTGGATCAGTGGACGAAAATTCCCGAACTTATCGATATTATGGGTGAGAATTTCAGCACGGACATGTCCCCGGACCAAATCATATCGCTCGCCAAAACGCTGCTTCAGGCCGATTCGCGCACGATTTACAGCCATACCTTGAAAGGGGAAGGCGGACGCGGGAAGTCGAATCTCTGGTATTTCTATGCCGACGACGAGGATCTGGAGCAGGTGAAGGCGATAATTGACGGCTGGATGGATGAGAAGACGACGAAAGCGCAGCTGCCGCTGCCCGAGAAGTACCGGCCGAAGAACGATAACGGTTCGCGGACGCTGTCGGCCCCGGAAACGGCGGCACCTTGAAATAAAGCGTTGGCTCCTCCATAACCCAAGATGGAACGGAGTGCTGCAATTTGACGAAAAATATAGCGTTTTTCTTATTGCCGAAGCAGGAAGTCGTATATGTCACCGAGGACGCAACGCTGCGCCAGACGCTGGAACGGATGGAATATCACCGGTATTCCTCGGTTCCGATTTTGGATGAGGACGGCTTGTATGTCGGGACGGTGACCGAAGGCGATTTGTTGTGGTTTCTGAAAAGCCGCGCCGATCTGTCGTTCGAACGGACGAATCGGGTCAAGCTTTCCGAAGTGCCGCGCCGGGCGACGAATCGGCCGGTGCGAATCGATGCCAATATGGAAGATTTGATATCGCTCGCCAAAGTGCAAAACTTCGTGCCGGTTGTCGATGACATGAACCGGTTTATCGGCATCGTGCGAAGAAGCGATATTATCGATTATTGTGAGCGTCTTATTCTGTCGGGCGAAGCTGCGAACGGCGTCCCCGACCGCACCGGCATTGCGGCGCGGAGCGAAGAATAAACGAAATCGCTGCCCTAATCGAACAGAGGCGGTCCCCGCGTACGCAGGGTCCGCCTTTGCCGTCTTGCCCGCTTCTTTAATCGCGCCTTATGGCGCGATAGCTATTTGTGCTATAATGAACGGTATAGCCTTTGGAACAACCTGACCTTAAGAGGTGAACGGTTTGAAGTTCGGTTTGAAATCCCTGTTTTGGAGCGCGGGATCTTTGCTGCTGTTGCTGTCCGTGCTGCTGCTGCCTGCGCTGAACGTATTGACGGTTACCTTGATGATGGTGCCGTATGTTATCCTGTATACGATGCTTCCGACGAAATCGTTCGCTATACAGGCAGCGGTCGTCCTGGCCATCGCCTTTCTGATCGCCGGGCCGGTTGCGCCGGTGGTCGGGCTGTTCTTTCTTGTTCCGGCAGTGATCATGGGCCATCTCTACCGCAAAAAAACCGCTGCCCGGGTTGTATTGACGGCGGCTATTTTGACCATACTTGGAGAACTAATGCTCGAATTGGTGCTGTTCGAGGTCATTCTCGACCTGTCGCTAATTCAGGAAATGAGCAATCTGGTGCGGAGTATGACAGACGATCTACTGGCGCAAGGGATGATGCCTCCGCAGTGGAACGAAGAGATGACCGAAGCGATGATCCGCGTGATGATTCATTCGCTTCCGCTCGTTTTTATTTCCATCGCTTTTTTCTACTCCGTCCTGACGCATTTTATCGCTCGCCGCATATTGCGGGCCTACGGCATCGACGTGCCGGGCATGCCGCCGGCCCATGAATGGATGGTGCCGCGGTCGCTCGTATTTTACTATTTGGTCGCGATTGTGCTGGAAATGTTCATATCGCCGCAGGACACTTCGTTCATCAGCGTCGCGCTGCTGAACCTGGTGCCCTTGCTCCGTTTTGTGTTTGCGATTCAGACGATCGGATTTTTCTTCTTTATAGCCCATCAGCGGAGGTGGAGCCGGGCGGTGCCGCTGCTTATGTCCATACCGGTTCTGTTATTTCCCCCGCTTAGTTTGATCGGCGTGCTGGATGTTGCGTTTCCGATACGGAAATCGTTCACGAAATCTTGACAGGGGCGAAAGGAAATGCCAAAGTTTCTTGTCAAACGCTGGCATGGCATGCATCAGGTTTTGTCATTCGTGCTGATGATGGCCATGACGGTGGGACTGGCCTCGTTTTATTGGCCGCTCGGCATCGTTGCGCTGCTGCTGACGGTAGCGCTCGCGGTATTCACGTTTTTCGCCGAGAGGTCGTTTCGCCGGGATTTGAAGACCTACCTGGGCAAATTGTCGTATCGGGTAAAAAAGGCAGGCAATCAGATCATAAACGATCTGCCGTTCGGTATTATTTTGTATGACGACGATTACGTTGTCGAATGGCACAATGCTTATGTGGAGCGGGTGCTCGATCGGGATTCCGTTATCGGCGTGCCGGTTGCCGAGCTCTTTCCCTCGCTTCAGCAAATCAAGGAGAAAGAAGAAACCGTTCAGACGGAAATCGGTTCATCCGTATACGAGCTGTACGTGAAGCCGAATGACCGGCTGATCTATGTCTCCGATATTACCGACAAGTGGCAGTTGGAAAAACGGTATGAAGATGAAAAAATTGCGCTCGGCATCGTGGTCATGGACAATCTTGAGGAAGTGACCCAGGGGATGGACGATCAGCAGCGCAGCCTGCTGCTTTCGAAAGTGACCGCCGAAATTACGGAATGGTCGAACCGCTATGAGATTTATTTGAAACGGCTGGCGTCGGACCGGTTCCTGCTCATCACCGATCAGAAAACGCTCAGGGAGCTGGAGCAGTCGCGCTTCGTCCTGCTGGACGAAGTGCGGGAAATGACGGCCGAGCAGAAAATTCCGATGACGCTCAGCATCGGATTCGCCTCCGGCGCCGATTCGATATGCGCGCTCGGCCAATGGGCGCAGACCAGTCTGGATATCGCGCTTGGCCGCGGCGGCGATCAGGCGGCGGTGAAAGTCGGCCCCCGGCAGTCGTTCTACGGCGGCAAGTCGAACGCCGTGGAGAAGCGGACGCGCGTGCGGGCGCGTGTCGTCGCGCATGCCCTTCGGGATTTGATCAAGGAGAGCGAGAACGTTGTCATTATGGGCCACAAAATGCCCGACATGGATGCGGTCGGCGCGGCGATCGGGGTGCTGAAGGCTGCAAGACTGCTCGGCCGCGAAGCTCATATCGTGCTCGAAGGGATCAATCCGGCCATTCAGAAAATGATGGAGATGCTGCGGGAGGACGACCGGCTCGCCAAGCGGTTCGTGACGCCGGAGCAGGCGCTCGGAATGGTAAGCGGCCGAACGCTCGTCGTCGTGGTCGATACCCATAAAGCTTCGATGGTGAAAGAGCCGAAGCTGCTCGCCCAGACCGAGCGGATCGTCGTGGTGGACCATCATCGCCGGAGCGAGGAGTTTATCCAAAATGCGGTGCTGGTCTATATGGAGCCTTACGCGTCATCGACGTGCGAACTGGTGACCGAACTGCTCCAATATATTCACGATCGGGTCGTGCTGGAGGTGCGGGAGGCGACGGCGCTGCTTGCGGGCATTACGGTCGACACGAAGAGCTTCTCGCTCCGTACCGGAGCGCGCACGTTCGAAGCGGCGTCGTTTCTGAGACGCAACGGCGCCGATACGATGATGATCCAGCGCATGCTGAAGGAAGATCTGGAGGAATATGTCAAGAAGGCGGAGATTATCAAGCATGCCGAAATCTGCTATGGCCATATCGCCATAGCGGCGATCGATTCGGGCCGCCAATACTCGCAGCTCCTGATCGCGCAAGCGGCCGATACGCTGCTGAATATGACCGGCATTCTCGCTTCGTTCGTGATCGGACAGCGGACCGACGGGAAGATCGGGATCAGCGCCCGGTCGCTCGGCGATATGAATGTGCAGGTCGTGATGGAGCGTATGGGCGGCGGCGGGCATCTGACCAACGCTGCGGCTCAGCTCGACGGCACGGTCGCCGAGGCGGCGGCCAAGCTGCGACAAGTGCTTGACGAAATCGACAGGGAAGAGGGGTTGTTCGAATGAAAGTGATTTTTCTGCAGGACGTGAAAGGTCAGGGGAAAAAAGGCGAAGTCAAAGATTTGTCGGAAGGATACGTACGCAATTTCTTGCTCCCTAAAAAATTGGTGAAGATCGCATCGGACGGCAACCTGAAGACGCTTGAAGTGCAGCAGAAGTCCGAAGAGAAGCGCAAGGAGCGGGAGCGGGAAGAGGCGAAGGCGCTCGCCGGCAGGCTGGAGCAGCTGACGGTCGTCATCAAGGCGAAAGCCGGGGAAGGGGGACGGCTGTTCGGGGCCATTACGAGCAAGCAGATTGCAGAAGCGCTGGCGGCGATGGGGATCAAGGTCGACAAGCGGAAGATCGAGCTGGACGAGCCGATCCGCGCGCTCGGCGTGACGCAGGTGCCGGTGAAGCTCCATCCGGAAGTGAAAGCGACTCTTAAAGTTCAGGCGACGGAAGAATGAAAGGCAGGGGAACCGGACGATGAGCCAGGAAGCATGGTTCGACCGCGTTCCGCCGCAAAACATGGAAGCCGAGCAG
This sequence comes from Paenibacillus cisolokensis, assembly GCF_050481165.1. Lineage (NCBI taxonomy): Bacteria > Bacillati > Bacillota > Bacilli > Caryophanales > Paenibacillaceae > Paenibacillus > Paenibacillus cisolokensis. Next base: position 15,481 of record NZ_JBCNFP010000120.1, on the reverse strand, counting down.
GCGGTGCTCGGCGCCGTTCTGCTGCAGTCGGATGCGCTCATTACCGCGATGGAACGAATCAGCAGCGAAGACTTCTACAGCGTCCCGCATCAGCAAATATTCGAAGCGATGATCGAGCTCGCGGAAGATAACCAGCCGATCGATCTCGTGACGCTGACGGCGCATCTGCAGAACCGGCAGCTGCTTGAAGAGGTCGGCGGCGTCAGCTATTTGGCGCGGCTCGTCAGCAGCGTGCCGACCGCTGCGAACGTCGATTACTACGCGCAGATCGTCGAAGAGAAGTCGATGCTGCGGCGGTTGATCCGGACGGCTACGCAAATCGTCTCGAACGGCTACAGCGCCGCCGAAGACGTCGGCGCGCTGCTGAACGAGGCGGAGCAGCGCATTCTCGAAATATCGAACCGCCGTTCCAGCTCCGGCTTCGTCTCGATCCGCGACGTGCTGATGGAAGTATTCGAGCGGGTGGAGTTTCTCTATTCGCACAAAGGCGGCACGACGGGCATTCCGTCGGGATTTCCCGATCTGGACAAGATGACGTCGGGCTTCCAGCGCAGCGACCTGATCATTGTGGCGGCGCGCCCCTCGGTCGGCAAGACCGCATTCGCGCTCAATATCGCCCAGAATGTCGGCGTGCGCGCCGGAGAGACGGTCGCGATCTTCAGCCTGGAGATGTCCGCGGCGCAGCTCGTGCAGCGGATGATCTGCGCCGAAGCGAACGTCGATGCGGGCCGGATGCGGACGGGATTTCTCGAAGGAGACGATTGGGAGAAGCTGACGATGGCCATCGGCTCGCTGTCGGAGGCACAAATTTTCATTGACGACACGCCCGGCATTACCGTGGCCGATATTCGCGCGAAGTGCCGGCGGCTGAAGAAAGAACGCGGACTCGGCATGATTGTGATCGATTATTTGCAGCTGATCCAGGGCCGGGGCAAGCCGGGGGAAAACCGGCAGCAGGAAGTGTCGGAAATTTCGCGGACGCTCAAGCAGATCGCGCGGGAGCTGGAAGTGCCCGTCATCGCGCTGTCCCAGCTCAGCCGCGGCGTCGAGCAGCGGCAGGACAAACGGCCGATGATGTCGGATCTCCGGGAGTCCGGCTCGATCGAGCAGGACGCGGACATCGTGGCCTTCCTGTATCGGGACGATTACTACGACAAAGAGACCGAAAAGAAGAACATCATCGAGATCATTATCGCCAAGCAGCGGAACGGTCCGGTCGGAACGGTCGAGCTCGTATTTCTTAAAAATTTCAATAAATTTGTCAGCCTCGATCGGGTTCATCACGGAGAGGCTTCGTGACAGATGTCTATATTCCCGAACAATTGCATGGGTTATATTGCAATTGTTCGCTTTTTTGTTGACTTCCGGAAATGTGGCTGGTACACTATTAATGCTGCCTTAGCAGGATGGCTGGCCGAGGCGGCCCATTTTTGCGCGCTCGTACAGGCCGAAACGGTTTCAGACCGTTTGGCATGGGCGCCAACATGACTCGGGGGTATGATCATGTCTACGGTTGTTGTAGTCGGAACGCAATGGGGAGACGAAGGGAAAGGCAAAATTACCGACTATCTCGCGGAAGGCGCCGACGTCGTCGCCCGTTACCAGGGAGGGAACAACGCCGGGCACACGATTCTGATCGGGGACAAGAAGTATAAGCTGACCATGATCCCGTCCGGAATTTTCAATCATGACAAAATTTGCGTAATCGGCAATGGAATGGTCATTAACCCGGCAGCCTTGATTGAAGAAATCCAATACATTCAAGATAACGGTTTTTCTACTGATAATTTAAAAATCAGCGACCGCGCGCATGTGATCATGCCGTACCATCTCGTACTGGACGGCCTGGAGGAGGAGCGCAAGGGAGACAACAAGATCGGCACAACGCGCAAAGGGATCGGTCCGTGCTACATGGACAAAGCTGCGCGCAACGGCATCCGCATCGCCGACTTGATGGACGCCAAGGAGTTCGAAGAGAAAGCTCGCCGGCTGATCGCGGAAAAGAACCAGGTCATCGATCAGGTTTACGGCGGCGGACCGCTCGACGCGGATGAGATCATCGAGCAATATTTGGGCTATGCGGAGAAACTGCGCAGCTACGTAACCGATACGTCGGTCGTGTTGAACGATGCCATCGACGCCGGCAAAAACGTGCTGTTCGAGGGCGCGCAAGGCGTCATGCTCGATATCGACCAAGGGACGTATCCGTTCGTCACCTCGTCCAACCCGACGGCTGGCGGGGTGTGCATCGGTTCGGGCGTTGGTCCGTCCAAAATCCAGCAGGTCATCGGTGTTGCCAAGTCCTACACGACACGCGTCGGGGACGGCCCGTTCCCGACCGAGCAGATGAATGAGACGGGCGACTGGATTCGCGAGCGCGGCAACGAATACGGCACCGTCACCGGCCGTCCGCGACGCGTCGGCTGGTTCGACAGCGTCGTCGTCCGCCATGCCCGCCGCGTCAGCGGCATTACCGGCCTGTCGCTCAATTCGCTGGATGTGCTGTCCGGCCTGGAAACGGTGAAGATCTGCACCGCCTACAAGTATCGCGGACAGCTGATCGAGCATTACCCGGCAAGCCTAAGTATGCTTGCGGAATGCGAAGCCGTATACGAGGAGCTGCCGGGCTGGAGCGAAGATATTTCGAATGCGAAGACGCTGGAAGATTTGCCGGCCAACACGCGCCGTTTTCTGGAGCGCATCGAGGAGCTGACCGGTATTCCGATCGCGATCTTCTCGGTCGGCCGCAATCGCGAACAGACGAATCAGATCCGTCCGATTTATTGATTTTTCATAAACGCCGGTACGAAACCGCTCGGAGACGAGGCTAACGACATGCCTTGTCCCGAGCGGTTTTTTGCTTGGGAAGGAATCCGAGCATTTTGGCACATTTTTCAAATAAAAAGAATGCCTCCTCGAACGCTTGACCATAATGAAAAATATGGGAAAGTTATGGAAGTGTGCGCGCCAGCGCAGATCGGAGGTTATGCGAACAATGTGGAAATGGGCAGAATGGCTGGCCAAGACGGTGGCGGCGGGGCTGATCATCAGCTTTTTATCGATATGGACGACCGGTTATATTGTAAACAGCTATGTGGAGACGCTGCTCAAGCAGTACAACGTCCCGCTCGAAGTAACGCCTTTCGCGCTGTCGGGCGTATGGGGCAAACTATGGGGAGCGGACGGAGAGATTGCAGCGGACAGCGGCGGCAAGTCCGGCGCTGCGGAGACGAAAGGCGATAGCGGGACGGGCGCGAACGGTGCGGAAGCTGGCGGACAGGAAGGAGCCGGAGGCGGCGAAACGCCGAACCGTACCGCAGAAGGCGCGCTTGAGGAATCGCAGGAAGATGCGGCGGAAGGCAAGACGGAAGGCGAGACCGGCGAGGCGGTCGAAGGCGCGCACGAAGGTACGGCCGAGGATGCGGAAGGCGGCGATCCGGTTGCGACAGACGATGCGTTCGGCCGGCTGGATGAGGCCGACGGCGACTTGGAGGCGTCCTTGCCGGATGAAGATGCGCCGCTGACGGGAATCGGCAGCGGGTCGGGGCCGAAGGCAAACAGCGGCACATCCGGAGGCGAGACGGCGTTGACGCCGGAAGAGCTGAATGCGGCGAAGGACCGGATCAGCGCGGACGACAAGGCGAAAATTTTCGTCATGCTGACGGACAAGCTGCCCGAAGAAGCGTGGCAGACGCTGTCGGGCTATGTGGAGGACGGGCTGACGGAACAGGAAATGCTCGACATTCAGCAAATCGTTGCGCAGCATCTCGACAAATCGGAATATGAAGAGTTGATGAATATTCTGAAAAAATATTAATGCCCCTCAAATACTAGCCTATGGTAAAGTAAAAAGCGTAGTTCCCGGAGGTAGTCCGTAGGAACCACGCTTTTTTTATATGCTTGAAGAATAGAACATCAACGGGTTAGAGTTGACTAAAGGAGAATAACATGACGGCAAGGAAGGACGATAACCGCCAGCGAAGCGTATGGAGCCGAATTGCGAGTACGCTCGGGCTTGCTCCGCGACAGGACGGAACCGCGACGACCGCTCGGTCGTCCGCACCGCAGTCGTCAGGCACACCGTCCCGCAAACGCAAGGCGGCGATTGCCGTATCCATCGCGCTCGGCCTGACGGCAGCCGCGGGATTCGGCGGAACCTATTATGTGAAAGCCAATACGGTATCATACTATCATCTTTATAAAGATGGGACCGAGCTCGGAACCGTCGACTCGCCGGAAGCGGTCGAGGAGCTGCTCGCTCTCAAGAAGGAAGAAGCGGCCCGGGAGAATCCGGGAGTGGACATGGAGCTGGAAACCGGCAGCCTGACGTACGAGCCGGCCAGCGGATTTAAAGCGGTGCCCGACACCGAGGCGACGCTCGACAAGCTGGAAAAGCAGATTGCATTCTATGCGGTCGGCGTGGAGATCAAGGTGGAAGGCGAAGTGATCGGCGTCGTCAAGGACAAGGCGACCGCGGAGCGCGTGTTGCAGCGGGTGCAAGGGGAATATGCGCCGGAACTGGTCATGCCCGAAGTGATGAACGTCAGGCCGATGTCGTATAACGCGAACGGCAAGGCCGAAGATTCTTCTCCGGAGTCCGCTTCACAGAAGTCGGTTTCGCCGAAGTCGAACCGCGAGGTGAAGCAGGTCAAGTTTGTCGAGGATGTCGACACGCAATCCGCCAAAGTGCAGCCCACGGAAATTGTCGACGAAGAAACGATGTACAAGACGATCGTAAGCGGAACCGAAGCCGAAACGACCTATACGGTGCAGCCCGGCGATTGTGTTGGATGCATCGCGGAAAAGTTCGACATCGACAAGCAGGTCATTTATGATAACAACCCCTGGATCAAGAACGACATGATCAAGGTCGGCGATGTGCTCGACTTGACCGTCCGCGAGCCGAAAATTAACGTGGAGACGGTGGAACGGCTCACGAAGACAGTCGAGACGAAACCGGACTATGTCGTTCGCGAGAACGACGAAATGCGCGTCGGCGAGTCGAAAGTGATATCCGAAGGAATCAAGGGGATCAGCGAGCTGACATACAAGCAAGTGAAGCGCAACGGCGTTCTGGTGAGCAGTGAGCTGGTCAGTACCGTCGTCATCAAGCCGTCCTCTCCGAAAATCGTCATGAAAGGGACCAAGGTCGTCAGAGGGGAAGGCACCGGTGATTTCGAATATCCGGTATCCGGCGCGACGCTGACGAGCAAATTCGGCAAGCGGTGGGGCCGGCTGCATAAAGGGATCGACCTGGTCGGCGATTCGACGATCAAGGCGGCCGACGAAGGCGTCGTGGAATTTGCCGGCGTGAAGAGCGGTTACGGCAATGTGGTCATTATTAATCACCGCAACGGCTACAAGACGCTGTACGCCCATTTGAGCTCGTATTCGGTCGCAGAAGGCGAGATCGTGGAGAAAGGCGATCCGATCGGGATTATGGGCAATACGGGCCGATCGTTCGGCACGCATCTGCATTTCGAAATCCATAAGAACGGCGCGGTGCAAAATCCGCTGGATTATTTGTAACCGCCAGGCGAAACGCCCGAGTGAAAGGAGAGCGCCGGTCGCGGCATTGGAAAGCCGCGCGGCGCTCTTTCCTATTTCATGCTATACTTGGATTATCTTTACACGAAGCGCCGTTATTTTGCCGTTTTCCGCTCGCCCGGGACGGCAAAGCCGCGAAGGCCGATGCCCGGTCATCTTGGGCGTAGGCGCCGCGGTGTGGTAGAATGAAACTAGTTATAAGACGGGCAGGTGATTTCGGTGCAGGGAAAAATTTTGGTTGTGGACGATGAACAGCCGATTGCGGATATATTGAAGTTCAACCTGGAGAAGGAAGGCTATCAGGTGATTTGCGCGTTTGACGGCGGCGAGGCGGTCAGACTGGCGTTCGAGGAGTCGCCCGATCTGATTCTGCTCGATCTGATGCTGCCGGTGAAGGACGGCATGGATGTATGCCGCGAAGTCAGAACCCGGCTGCAGGTCCCGATTATTATGCTGACGGCGAAGGATACGGAAATCGACAAGGTGCTCGGCCTGGAGCTCGGGGCCGACGACTATGTGACGAAGCCGTTCGGCACGCGCGAGCTGCTGGCGCGGATCAAGGCGCATCTGAGGCGCCAGCAGAAGCTGACGGGGGCCGTCGGCACGAACGAAGCGCCGCACGGAGACGCCGGGCAGGAGAAGCAGGGGCTGGCCATTTTCAACCTGTTCATCGATACCGATATGTACGTCGTCTACAAGAATGGAGAGCCGCTTGACCTTACGCATCGCGAGTATGAGCTGGTGTACTATTTGGCGCGCAACAGCGGCAAGGTGATGACGCGCGAGCATCTGCTGCAAGCCGTGTGGGGGTTCGAATATTTCGGCGACGTTCGTACGGTGGATGTGACGATCCGCCGGCTGCGCGAGAAGATCGAGGATGATCCGAGCCGTCCGGAATATATTTTGACCCGGCGCGGTCTCGGCTACATGATGCGGAACCCGAAATCGGGAGGCTACGGATTCGGATGATCGGCCGCCGCTTCTTCCGCACGGTTCAATTCAAGCTGATCGTAATCTATGTGCTGCTTATTCTGATTGCGATGCAGCTGATCGGGGTCTACTTCGTCAGTACGGTCAAGCATTCGCTGAAGGACAACTTCACCGCGAATTTGAACGACCAGGCGAATCTGCTGTCGAATATGGTGGCGCAAAGCCTGGCGGGATTGAGCGAGCCGGACGGGAGAACGGACGAGTCGCCGGCGGACAGCCTGAATTTCTTCGTGCACAATTTGTTCGGCGTCAGCGAGGCGGAAATTCAGGTGCTCGATGCGAACGGCAAAGTGCTGGCGACATCGCAGCAGGACCAACAAGCCTATGTCGGGCAGAAAAACACTTCGCTTGCGGTCAGCCGCGCGCTGCAGAGCATTCGCGACAATGAAGAGGAAGTGGTCGACGAGGACGGCGTCCGCAAGAAGATGATCGCCCAGCCGGTCATGAACGAGGGCAAAGTCGTCGGCGCGGTCTATATCGTCGCCTCGATGAACGAGCTGTACGATACGGTGGAGCGGGTCAACCGCATTTTCGTATCGGGGATGCTGCTTGCGCTCGGGCTGACCGGTGTGCTCGGCGTGCTGCTTGCGCATACGATTACGAGCCCGATCAAGGCGCTGACGAAGCACGCGGCGGCGGTTGCGGAAGGGCGGTTCGACCAGCAGGTGCCGGTTCTCGGCGACGATGAAATCGGCCGGCTGAGCGCGGCCTTCAACGATATGACGAAGCGGCTGCGGGAGGCTCTGTCGGTCAACGAGGAAGAGAAGGAGAAGCTGGCCTCGATTTTGTCGAATATGAGCGACGGCGTCGTCGCCGCCGATGAGCGGGGCATTGTCATGGTGTGGAACTGGCGCGCGCTCGACCTGCTCGGCGTGTCGTCCTGCGAAGGCTGCGGGCTGGCGGAGCTGCTTGGCGTTTCGAAGGAGAAGCTCGCGGACTGGATGGGGACGGCGACGCGCTCGGCGATCATACGGCGGGAGCCGGCGGAAGGCGGCGAAGAAGGCGTGCTGCGCGTCACGTTCTCGCCGATCCACCGGCGCGACGAGGGAATCGCCGGAACGATCGCGGTGCTGCAGGATGTGACGGAGCAGGAGAAGCTGGAGCAGTCGCGGCGGGAGTTCGTCGCCAACGTGTCGCATGAGCTGCGCACGCCGCTGACGACGATCCGCAGCTATGCCGAAGCGCTCGAGGACGGAGCGCTCGAGGAGCGGCAGCTGGCCGCACGGTTCATCGGCGTCATCCGCAACGAGACCGAGCGAATGATCCGGCTTGTGACCGACCTGCTGCACCTGTCGCGGCTCGACTCGCAGCAGGCGCAGCTGCGCAGGCAGAAGATGAATATATCGGATATGCTGGACGAGGTGGCGGACCGCTTCTCGTTCCAGCTGCGGCAGAAGGCGATCCGGGTGTCGGTTCGTGTCGAGGAAGGCGTGCCGGACGTCTGGCTGGACCGGGACCAGATCGATCAGGTGCTCGACAATCTCATGTCGAACGCGATCAAATATACGTTGGACGGCGGACGGATCGAGCTGTCGGCTTACCGGCGGGACGCTTCGACGATTGCGATTTCCGTGCGGGATACCGGCATCGGCATACCGAAGAAGGATTTGAACCATATTTTCGACCGGTTCTATCGCGTCGACAAAGCGCGTTCCCGCAATATGGGCGGTACCGGCCTCGGGCTGTCGATTGCCCGGGAAATAGTCAAAGCCCATGGCGGCACCATCACGTTGGAATCGGAGTTGAACGTCGGCACGACGGTGACGTTTACGCTGCCCGTTCCGCACGAAGGGAGTGAGCCGGCATGATGGAGAAACTGAAGTCCGCCATACTTGCCGTGCTCGTGGCGCTCAGTCTGGTGCAAAGCTATTTTCTGACGTATCAGGTGCCGGGTCTCGGCGCGACGGTGAGGACGGAGCAGGACTATGTCAATGCCGAGCCGATGGGGCGGGAAGAGCAGCTGGAACATTTGGTGTTTCCGGAGCAGATGGTGCTGCATTTCGGCCGGAGCCGGCATACGGTGCTGCATCCGGACGACACGTTCTATAACTTGATCTACGGCGCGCTGCAAAGCCGGGAATTTGGCGGATTTCGGCGCGAAACGGTATATTCGGTCGACTGGGACGTCATCCGCGATCGCGATACGGGCGTGGAGCTGCGGTTCGGCACCGGCATACCGGTCGAATTGCTGCGCAAATCGCTCAAGCTCGACGATGAGCCGGGGATGGCGGACGAGCTGATCAACCGGATATGGATTTACAAGAAGCACGATTCCGATGAAGTGATGACCTACTTTTTCAGCGCCGACGGACGGACGGTGTTCGAAGCGGTGAAAGCCGATCTGACGGTAAGCGATGTCGACGATTATGTCGGATTCGGCGAATATTGGACGCTGTACGAGCCGACGCCGGACGGGCTGTATATTCCGACAAGGCCGGTCAAATCGGTCGAAGCGGTCATCGGCTACGAGACGTACTCGCCGGAGCTGATGCGGCGCAATCTGTTCTTCGACCCGGCCGTCACGCGTGCGCTGGAGAAGCGCGGCGACTCGCAGATTTATACGGACGGCAAGCGCGGTCTGCGCGTGGAGCAGGACGGCAAATGGCTGGAATATACCGATCCCGCCGCCCCGCAGGAAGGGCGGGTGAGCCAAAGTGAGCATGTGTACGCATCGGTTCAGTTCGTCAACGAGCACGGCGGCTGGGACGGCCGTCATCGGCTGGCTTCGGCCGAGGTCGACGGGGAGCGCGGTTACGTGGAGTTCCAGCAGTATTACGGGACATACCCGATTGTTACCGTCGCTCCGTTCCGCTTCGGCTATATGAGCCTTACGCTGCAGCAGGGCGTCGTTGTCGAATATGAACGATCGCTGATTACGCTGCGGGAGAGGCCGGAGAGCAAGCAAGTCCGCTGGCTGCCCGGCGGCGAGGCGCTGGAGCGGGCGCTGCAGGGGTATGACCGGCGTTCGGAGGTCAAGGCGCTGTACCCGGCGCTGCAGGCTTTGCCGGTCGAAGAGGGGCTGATCCGCTTCGAGCCGGTATGGGCGGTCCGTCTGACCGACGGCACGCAGCATATTCTGCTCGGCGGAATGCCGCCTTCGTTCGACGGCTCGGCGCTGGGGACGGAAGTCCTTGTTCAGCCGGATGAGGAGGCAGGCGCCGGGGAGGACGGCCGCGATGCAGAGGGTGCGCAGGACGAAACCGGATCAAGCGGCCGTTCGGCGGGCGGGAGCACCGCAGAGCGGAACGGAGATTCGGGAGATGCGAATAGTGCGGAGCAGAGCAGCGATCCGGGAACGGAGCCGGATGAAGCGCAGGAAGGGGCCGTCCGGGAGCGCGAAGCCGGAGGCGGACCGGATGGCGGACCGGATGGCGGAGAAGCGGAAGCCGCCTTCCTGCATCCGGAAGCCGGGGCGGCTGTCCCGCTGCGGGGAGCTGGCGCATCCCGTTCCGGCGGCGCAGGGCATGGCTTGCTACAGCCAAGCAACCCGGCGGGAATGAAGGCCGTCTTCGAGCAGGCGGGGGGTGACGGCTAATGGACTGGGGACGTGCGAAAAGCGTGCTCATACTCGCCTTTCTGCTCCTGAATATTGTGCTGGCTTACCAGCTGTGGACGGATATTCGGGAGCAGCTGAACGCGAACGTCAATCTTAAAGATTTGCAGCCCGAGACGCTAAGCGTCATGCAGCAGAAGAACATCCAGCTCGGGGCCACGGCAAGCATTCCGGACGAAACGCCGAAGCTGAAGGATTTGACCTACCGCATTACGGCGCTGCCGGAAGATGACGAGCGGGAGGAGCTGCCGGAGCCGGTCGACAGCAAAATTATTTTTTCCGAGAAAGAACTGTTGAAGCAACTCGGCGGCATCATACCGGATCTGGAGCTGTACGCTTTCGATCCCGCGGCGAGCGAAGACGGGGTGTTCGTCCTGTATCGGATGGTTGACGGGAGGCCGATGTACGATGTCGAGCTGAAGCTGTATTACCGCAACCAGAAGATCGAGGCGTACAGCCAGAAGCGGGTGGAGCTCAGCCAGACCGACGAAGCGAAGGAGCAGACGGTGTTGCCGGCCTCAAGAGCGATCGGGCCGCTCATTACGAATTATTTGCCGAACGGGACGACGATCAAGGAAATTCGCCTCGGCTATCACGGACAAATTTTCGATTCCGAAACGCAGGTGGCGGCGCCGGCCTGGCGGGTGTTGCCGGAAGAAGGAAAGCCGTATTTCGTTCATGCGATCAGCGGCGAAGTATTCAGCGAGAAGGATCACGCGCAAACAGGGGAAGACGACCGGGAAGAGGGAGAAAGGACAGGACAGGAATAATATGGGACTGCGGTTTACGGTACTGGCGAGCGGCTCTACCGGTAATGCGACGATCGTTCAGGGGAACGGAGCGACCGTCATGGTAGATGCCGGCCTCAGCGCCAAAAAGCTGGAAGCGTTAATGGCGGAGCGCGGCGTGGCGGGGCATCATCTCGATGCCCTGCTCGTCACGCATGAGCATTCGGATCATATTAAAGGACTCGGCGCGATCGCGCGCAAGTACGGGCTTCGGGTATTCGCCAATGAGGCGACCTGGAACGCGATGGAGCGGCAGGTCGGCCAGATCGAGCCGGAGAAACGGGTCGTCATCGAAACGGGCGAGACGATCGATTTTGGCGGCATGAAGGTGCAATCCTACCCGATCTCGCACGATGCGGCGGAGCCGGTAGGCTTCTGCTTCTATGAGGATGGCGAGAAGCTCAGCCTCGCTACCGATCTCGGTTATGTAAGCGACAAAGTAAAGCATCAGATCGAAGATTCGGATGTGCTCGTGCTGGAAGCGAACCACGATACCGAGATGCTCCGGATGGGGCGGTATCCGTGGAATATCAAGCGGCGCATTCTCGGCGACACCGGGCATTTGTCCAACGTGGCGGCGGGAGAGGCATTATGCGAGCTGCTGACTGATCGGACGAAGCGGGTCTATCTGGCGCATCTGAGTCTCGATCACAATTTGCACGATTTGGCGCGGTTGACGGTTATTCAGCAGCTCGAAGACCGCGGCATCTTTTTCAAGAAAGACGAAATCCCGCTGAGAGACACCTATCATGACCGGCCTACCCCATGGGACGAAGTTCGCCGCCGATAAGGTTGTCCATTTCGGCCTCCATCAAGGCCGATTTGCGTTCGATTTCCTCGCGGGTAAGCAGCCCTTTGTCGATAAGGAGCTCGAGGGTGGCGCTCAGGGCTAGCAGCGTGCGGTAATGATCGTTTTTCAAATCGGCGATAGCGGCGCCCAGCTGGACATGCTCCCAGGCGGAATTTTTATTTTTCATCGGAACGTCTCCTTTGTTTTCTATGATCTATATACTATTGTAGACGGATGAATCCAAAACATTCCTGGCGTTTCCGATTCTGAAGCATGAACGTCATAATCCTTAATTTTAAACGTATAATCCCTGCAAATTTTGCGCAACTTCCCGCAGCTCTGTTTCGTTATACATAGCAGAGGATTTTTGCGCCCATTCGGTTTGGTTTGAAAATAGATGGGGATTCTATTTCCGCCGCGCAACGGCGTTTCTCCGTTTAAGCCGGCGAAACCGTTTATGTTCGTATGTGCTTGTTGCCTGGCATCGAGGGGAGTGAGAGATGATGGGCCTTTTTGATGACAATTTTTACTCGACGAAAGTGACGCGGCGCGCCCGAAAGGAAAAGATGAGGGAGATGCCCTTCCGATTCGGCCGAACGGGCAATTGGTCCAGCCTGCGAATTGCGGCGGTGTCGTCGCTGGCCAGCGCGATTGTCGCGGTGCTGCTGTTTACGCTGGTGACAGGCGCCGGTTTCGGTTCTAACCGGTCGAATGGCAATCACGCCATGCCGGTGGCCGCTACGTCCGGTCTGTCGAACGATCCGCTGGAGCGGACGATTCAGGCGTCCGCCAAAGTGCGGCCTGCCGTAGTCAGCATTATTAATGAACAATCCGTATCGGGACAGCTCGGGCTGGACGAAGAGACGGACAATCCGGACGACAACCCGCTCGAAGAAGCGGGCGTCGGCTCCGGCGTCATCTATGCGAAAGCGAAAGGGAAGGCGCTCGTCATCACGAACTATCATGTCGTCGCCAATGCGGATAAGGTGAAGGCGGTGCTGCTGTCCGGCGAAACCCGGGAGGCCAAGGTGGTCGGCAAGGATCAGATCTCCGATCTGGCGGTATTGGAAATTGACGGCAAAGGAATCGACACGGTTGCGGAGATCGGCGATTCTTCCAAGCTGCGGCAGGCGGAATGGGTGATCGCGATCGGCAATCCGCTCGGACTCGGCGACTCGATCTCGATGGGCATCGTAAGCAAGACGCGGCGCACGATTCCGGTATCGCTCAATCAGGACGGAGTATACGACTGGGAGATGGAAGTGATCCAGATCGACGCGTCGATCAACCAGGGAAACAGCGGAGGGCCGCTGATCGACCTGAACGGGCGCGTCGTCGGCATCAACAGTATGAAAATTGCCGATTTCGGCGTGGAGGGCGTCGGCTTTGCCATTCCGATCAACGACGTCATGCCGATCGTCGAGAAGCTGCGCGAGCAGGGCAAGATCGCACGGCCGTATCTCGGCATCTACTCGATCGATCTGGAGCAGCATCGCAAGCAGCAAAAATGGCTGATCGAAGGGGAAGAGGAGACGGACGAAGAAGCCGAAGTCGAGGGATCGGACGATTTGGACGAAGAGACGATTCGGGTGCCGGATGACGTGTCGGAAGGCATTATCGTCCTCGAAGCGGTCGGGCCGGCGAAGAAGGCGGGGCTGAAGTTCAGCGATCTGATCGTGAAGCTTGACAAGCAGGATGTCGGCAGCACGCTGGAGCTGCGCAAATATTTATATAGCGAGAAGAAGATCGGGGATTCAGTGGAAGTGACGTTTTACCGGAACGGGGAGAAGATGACGACCAAGCTCAAGCTGGAAGAGCGAACCGACGAGGAAGAGTAGCGGAACCTTGGAAGGCATGGAGGCGGCTGAGCCGGTTGCCCTTCCGGCCGAGATGCCGCCCGGTCATTCGGGAAGAGCAAGCGTCGGTCGGCCGGGCCGAACCGGGATTAAACCGCTTGCCGAAGGACAGACTGGATGGTAGGATAGAACTTGCGCGGATTTAAGGACGGCCTCTGCCATTCGTCTGGCGTGGGGGCGTGTGCAGCCGCGTGAAATGTCAACGAAAGAACGAGGGACATCGGCCAAGCATGTATTGTGTATGCAAAGAGCATGTAGAACTGGCGATCGACAAATTCGTGGACGAGTACGAGGATGCGCCGGATATCGTGGACTTGAAGGAAACGAAATTCGCGGATTGGGAGCCTCCCGTACAATGCGAACTGTGCGATAAGCCGGCGACGTTTCTGGTAGTTTAGCATGTGGTGAGGAGTTAAGCCGAATATTGGTGATCGGCAGCGGCCCGCTTTGAATCCTGTAAAGGAGGATGAGCGGGTTTTTGCATTGTTCGAGGCTTGTGGTACGATGTAGAGGGTCCGGATGGTCCGTTTGGAAATGGTTCGGATGGATATGGGATAAGACAGGGATTAAGGACAGAGATAGAGTTAAAGTTATTTAGAATAGAGTCAAATCTGGGTCTGGGTCAGGGTTAGGGCTAGGATTAGGAGTAGGGTTTGGAACGTCTGGCCGGACCTGGCGTGATCGAAATTGATCGAAACTTTGCTAAGGAGTTGCCCGATTGATGCAGATACAGGTTATTGCGGTAGGGAAACTGAAGGAGAAGTATTGGAACGAAGGAGTGGCGGAATACCGGAAGCGGCTTGGACCGTATGCCAAACTGGACTTGCGCGAGGTGCCGGACGAAAAGGCGCCCGATTCCTTGAGCGAAGCGGAGGCGGAACAGGTGAAAGCGCGCGAGGGCGAGCGCATTCTCGCTGCGCTGAAGCCGGACGCACATGTGATCGCGCTGGCCATTGACGGCGAGGCGTGGACGAGCGAGCAGCTCGCCGCGCATCTGGCCAAGCAAGCCGTATACGGCGGCGGCTCCGTCGCCTTCGTCATCGGCGGCTCGCTCGGCCTGTCGCCGGCGGTACTGGCCCGGGCGGACAAGCGGCTCTCCTTCGGCCGCATGACGTATCCGCACCAGCTGATGCGCGTGCTGCTGCTGGAGCAGGTGTACCGGGCGTTCAAGATCAACCGGGGGGAACCGTATCATAAGTAACGGCGAATATTGGTGCTATGGAATATCGAGCAACAAATTCTGAATCTTATATAATGTGACAGACAGATATCCTTATGTGTTGAGAAAGTCCAACATCTTTTGATTGATGTAATCCGGCTTCTCTAGGTTCAGCGCATGCCCGGCACCCGGAACAGAGAGGATTCGGATATGCGGAATAAATTGCTTCGCCTTGGCAAAAACGCGATTTGGTTTATAGATAACCTCGTTATTTCCGATCGATAGTAACGCGGGTACTTTGATTCGTTGTAAATCTTCATCAGGAAAGACGGATGGAATCAAGATTTTGTGCTTCCAACTAAAGCCCATGATCCCGTGATAAAATTGCTCGAGAAGACTTTCGCTTACTTTAGCATGATTCGCTTTGGCAATGAACCATTTAGCGCAGAAATTGATAATTATCGCTCGAGTTCGAATGATATTTGCTGCTAGAAGACGTATACCGAATTGTTTCCTAAAGGGGGCGAATGACGCGGCAGGAGCAAGTAGGATGATCTTCTTGACCCGGTGCTGCTCGTGCATCGTGAAGTTCAGCACATGCCATCCCCCGTTTGAATGTCCAATGAAGCTTGCTTGATCGATGCTCAACTGATCTAATAACGCAGCGAGCCAATCAGCGTAAGTTTTCTTCTCTCGAAAATGGATTTTCGTAACGCTTCGGTTGAATTCCCCTATGACGTCTACTGCATATACGCGATATCTCGAGGATAATGACTCAACCTGAATTTCGAAAGTGCG
>NZ_JBCNFP010000119.1:0-5281 GCF_050481165.1 Paenibacillus cisolokensis | reverse complement strand
TCTTTGATGCAACGCTAGTGGCGATTATGCAGGATTTTTGACCTCCAAATGGTATATAAGACAGAAATGACCAATAAATCCTGTATTTTTGCAGGAATGTGAGCCAAAGGCGTCCGTCAAGGGAAAAAATCCTGCACTTTTGCAGTATTCACCACCTTTAGCTGTTACCAGCCGCCCCTTGGCCCGTTGAAATGAGCCCGCTTGGGCTGTCACAGACGGCATCGGTTCGCAAGCGTAGCCCGCTCGATGTTACCGGCCCCCCTGGCCCGTTGGAATGGTCCGCTTGGGCTGTCACAGACGACATCGGTTCGCAAGCGCAGCCCGCTCGACTGTTACCGGCCCCCTGACCCGTTGGCATAGTCCGACAGCGACATAATTGCGGTGCTCCCTCTTCCGCCTCAATATCGAAAAAAGGAGCGGTGTAGGCGTAGATGATAACTTTGGTGAGCATTTTGGGGTGATAGCTGTCTTGTCCGCCACCGGACAACTACTGTCCGCATCAAGGCGCCGCTGGTAAGCCGCGTCGAAAATCTTGTCGTCCAGACAGTTGACCGCCTGTTGACGACACGAACAAGATAGCCGGAGGAAGGTCATCTTCCAAGCTCTTTGGCAAGCAAAGTTGAACCTATATATATTGAAGGTACAAAGAAACCGCTCTTTTCGTATACGGTTGCTCGTCACTTCCATTTGACCAACAAACGGTTTCTTTTGTTTTTCTAAGATAAATAAAGAAGGGGCGATCCCTAGGTCACTCAAGACCTTTTTGGGACAGCCCCTGAAGCAAACGGATTACGGATAAAACGTGCTGGCCGGCGTCGTGGTCGGGCACCAGCGCGACGAGAACAGGAAGTCGATCAGCGCGTCCCTGGCTTCTTCCGTGCCGATATAGCGGAGCGCCTCGGCCGCATGGCCGCGCACATAGCGGTTCTCGTCTTCGAGCGCCGCGACCAGATGCGGAACGGCCGCAGCCGCCTTGCTTCCGAGTCTGGCCAGCGACAGACCCGCCATAAAACGCACCTGCACGTCAGCGTCCTTCAGACAGCGAATCAGCCCTTCCGTTGCTTGGGCGGCCGGCTCGCCGATCATCCCAAGCGCCTCCACCGCCGTGCGGCGAACCGGTTCGGATGAGCCGTCGAGCAGCCGAATAATGGCGGGAACCGCCGCGGACGCCAGCTCGCGCAATTCCCCGAGGGCGAATACGGCGTGCATCACCGTATGCGGCGAAGGGCTGTCGAGCGCCGCGATCAGCCCCGGCACAGCCTCGGCTCCCACAGCCGACAAGCCGTACGCGGCCGCGCGCGACACTTCGGCGCGCTCATGACCGAGCGCCGGCAGCAGCCGCTCGATGCCCTTCCGGCCATTGCGGGCCAACCCGTATGCGGCGTTCAGCCGTTCGGGCTCAAACGGATCTTGCAGCTTCGCTTCCAGTTCCGCCAGACGCTCGCTGCTGTCCGAGGCGAGACCGGCCGTTCCGCCGATCTTGCCCTGCAGCCACAGCCACGTATCCTCCCACATCGCATCGTGGCGCACGAGCGGCGCGGAGAAGGAAGCGGGCGCAATCCATTCCGGCGTCCGGTTGTCCCAAGTCGGCGCAAAGGGCGCCGCGGTCCGCATAAATTCGAACTTCAACATGTAACGGTGCTGACCGAGCACGTTGGGCGTGGAGCGGTGCCATATATCGTAATGGATGAGCGCAAACGTTCCGGCTTCTCCGCTGGCAAGCGCCTCGCCCGGCGAGTCGTCTTTGTCGAACGTGCGCGATTCGTAGTTTTGCGTGCCGGGCATAATGCCGGTCGGCCCGAGCTCGGGCGGCGTGTCCTGCGGGAAATACATGATCATCGCCCACCACGGATGATGGTTGCGCACCCGGCTGTAGCCCCAGTAGCTGTCCTTGTGCCAGCCTCCGGCTTGGGGCGAGCTGTTGTAATGGCCGTGCCGATGGGTGTGCAGCATATAATCGGGACCGAGAACGCTCGTAAGTCCGCCGCGGATGACCGGATGGTCGAACACTTTGCGCAGTCCCCGAATCCGGGGCAGCAAATTGTTGCCGGGGTTGCCTTCCTTCTCGTACACCTCGTTCAGTTCCTGAAGCAGTTCCTGGTGAAATTGTTTGGAAAAATCCGTTTTCAAAATGAGAAAGCCTTCGGTAATAAACTGGCGCATCTGATCGTCTGTCAACAATACGGGCGTCTGACCGTTCATGCGCGCTACCTCCTGTCGATCGAGATTTACTGCACCTTCATTGTAGAAATTGCCGTCCCGAAGTGAAATGGATATTTCTCATCCGGATTTATACAAAACTAAGTCTTTTCGGCAGGAGGCGCGAACCGCGAACCGGGGCGCCCGCCGCATGGCCCCACCGACAGACGCAGCTATGAACCGGCAAGTATGACGGACCCACTGACAAACGCAGCTATGGAGCGGCAAGTCTGGTAGCTCCACCGACAGACGCAGCTATAAAGCCGCAAATCTGGCGGACCCACTGACAAACGCAGCTATGAAGCGCAAATCTCGCGGACCCACCAGCAAGCGCAGCTATGGAGCGGCAAGCTCTGCGGCCGGCGGTTCCGCCGGCAGGCGCACGATGACCTCGGTGCCGTGGCCTTTCCGGCTGCGAAACTCGATTTTGCCTTTCATGGCTTCAACGATCCGAATCGTCACAAGCAGGCCGAGTCCGGTGCCCTTCGCCTTGTTCGAAAAATACGGCTCTCCGAGCTTCGCCACCACTTCCTCGTCCATCCCTTCGCCGTTGTCGCGTATATGAATGACGACCTCTTGCCGGTCCTGGTAAGCCCACATGCGGATTTCTCCCTGGCCGTCGAACGCTTCGATGCTGTTTTTCAGCACGTTGACAAAAGCTTGCTTGAATTTCGAAGGATTTCCTTTCACATAGAGATGATCCGGCACGTCCACCGTAATTTCCCCGCCCCGCATATTGGCAAGGGGCACCAGCATCCCGGCAATTTGCGCCATTTCCTCCGAAACCCGAAGCGTCTGGACGCTTTCCAGTTGCGGCTTGGCGAAAGTCAAATAATCGGTAATGATTTTGGAGGCGCGGTCGAGCTCGTCCATTGCCAGCAGCAAATAACTTTTATCCTGCTCCTTTTCGCTTTTTTTGCTCAGCAGCTGCAAAAAGCCCCGCGTCACCTGCAGCGGATTGCGCACCTCATGCGCGATGGACGCCGCAAGCTGGCTGATAATCTCCATTTTGTCCGACTGCTGCAGTTGATCGAAATAGACCTTCAGCTCGCGGGAATAACGTAGCAGTCGAATCTGGTCCTCCCGGATGCCCCTGCCCAAAATCGCAACGAGCGAAAACGCAAACCCGGCCGTCCCGATTTTCCATACGTACAACTCATCATCGAAGTTCGCCGCATACCGGACCAGATCGATCGCAACGGCAACTGCCAGGATGCCGAGCCCCGCCGTCAAAATGACGGAATTTCTGCTGCCCCGCCGGAAACGCGCGATTGAACAAGCGGCCAGTATGGCAAACTGGACGATCGTCAGTCCGCCGAGCATGATGTCCGACAGAAAAAAATAGTAGTCGGAAAAGCGGTAAGAAGTCAGCTCATTCAGCAGCAGGCCGGCCGTACAGAACGCCATGAAGATGATTTGAAAAACGCGAAGCTTGCCGACAATCCGAAACGTCCCTTTGCCGAGTATCCCTTCGACAAATATGGTGATGGCCGGCAGCAGCATATAGAGCGCAAGGTTGGACATGCGGACCATCCACTGTCCGTAATCGTGCCATATCGCGTACATGATCGGCGTGCAGGTCAGGATGAGAATGCCGGTCGATATCAAAATCACGAACAGCGACATCCAGGAGGCGAACCGGGATCTCCTCGCAAACAGAGCGACGAAAAAGACGGCGAGGCCCATAAACAGATAAGCGCCCCCCAGCACGATGTCGAACAAGTCCCGCTTCACGTAGCTGACCAGCATGCGCTGGTAATCGCCGACGACCGGAAAGTCTGGAATGCCCAGCTTGCCGGTTGCCGTTTCCAGGCGCAAATAAACGAGCCGTCCTTCCCCTTCGAGGCGCAAAGGGAGCAGCATTTCGTTCACGTCGTACCGATAATTCCGCCTCGTCTCGTATTCCATCCGCCCGTCGACATAAACGCTCACATTCTGGGCGTACAATCGGGATATGTAAAGCCCGCAAGTGCGGCTGCTGCAATCGTTTCGCCCGATATCCAGCTCGATCCATGCCGCGGATGCGCCAGCCGGTTTGGAGAACGGCATCGGACGGCCGGCGTCCGCGGTTTTCCAATCCGCTGCGGCGCTGTCCGGGAGCGTACCCGCGTTACCGCTAACATCGTATACCCACATATAACGAAATGCACGCAAGGAGCGTTCATTCTGCGACTCGGCTTTCGCCAGACCCGAATACGGAAGCAGCAGGCCCAGCAGCAGCAACACGGCGATTCCGGATACAGCTTTCATTCGAGCACCTCGAACCATCATGGTGTAATCGTGAATAAGGACCTCGACTCGTTTTCACATGAAAAACAGTTCCGAATTTCTATACAATTTTTAAGACCTTCGGCCCTATATTCGACAAAACCGTCAAACTTCCTTCAAACTTTTCCGATTATATTTGAAACGCAACTTTGCGGCGGTTTGTCCGTCTAAGTATAATAGAATCGTTTTTTTGCAGTTCGTTCCCTTTCCAAAGGCGAGGTGAACGTCAAACGAATATGAATACCCGAATAGAGCACGCGGAAACACTCGGCAGATATGAGAGAGCGTCACGAAAAAAGTCGAACCGGTCTTTCCTCGTTTTTCTCATCGCATGGCTTCTTCTTATCGGATCCGGCGCTTACGGCGCCTTGAAGTATACCGAACATCTGCGCGCGGTGACGGTGGCGGAGCTGGAACGGCAAACGGCCGCGCAAATCACCAAGATGCAGGACGATTACGACGCCCGAATCCGGCAGCTGCAAGCGAAGGTTGATGACAAGCTCGTTCAGCTTGAAGACAAGATCAATGCCCTGAACGAGCTTCTGACCTTTACGAAAGACAATGCGACGAACAAGACGGACAACAGCAACAAGCTCTATACCGAAATCAACGAAGTCAAAAAACAATTGAATGAACTGCAAAAAAATCTGGAAGTGTTGAAATGAGGCTCGCAGTCAAATCGCTCAACCGCTTCGTGCTCCTCGCTTGCGCGCCTTTCATCGGCGCCATGCTCTGGATCGCCTCCGCGGACATCCGCTTCACGCTCTCGGCTGACGCCTATCCGGCGCCGCCTGCCCGGCCGCCTTTCATGGCG